>NZ_ANBC01000160.1 GCF_000341125.1 Nocardiopsis lucentensis DSM 44048
GGGACCGCAGACAGGTCCGGGTCCGCGCTGACGATCCGCATGACCATGGTGGGCATGCTGCCCTCGCCGAAGGGCCCGGTGCCGGTCGCGGCGAAGGCCAGGACCGCCCCGTAGGCGAACAGGTCGCTGGCGGGGGTCAGGGTCTGGCCCTCCACCTGTTCGGGGCTCATGAAGCCGGGGGTGCCGATCACCGACTGGGTGGCGGCCGTGCCGTCGGTGGCGCGGGCGATACCGAAGTCGATGACCCGGGGCCCGTCCTGGGCCAGCAGTACGTTCCCGGGCTTGAGGTCGCGGTGGATGAGGCCGACCCGGTGAATCTCGCCGAGCGCCTCGGCCAGGCCGGCGGCGAGGACGCGGACGCTGGCCTCGGGCAGGGGTCCGTGGTCGCGGACCGCCTCGTCCAGGGGCAGGGAGGGGACGTAGGAGGTGACCAGCCAGGGCACCTCGTCGTCGGGTCCCGCGTCGATGACGGGGGCGGTGAAGGCACCGCTGACCTGACGCGCGGCGGTGACCTCGCGGGCGAAGCGCTGACGGAAGGAGGCGTCCGCGGCCATGTGCGGGTGGATGCGCTTGACGGCGACGGCCCGGCCGCCGGCGGAGCGGCCGAGGTAGACCTGGCCCATGCCCCCGGCGCCCAGACGGCTGACCAGCCGGTACCGCCCGACGCGCTCCGGGTCGTTGTTGTCCAAGGCGCCCAACGTCCTCATCCTCCGACTCTGCCGCTCGCGGAGGCCCCAGTCTAGGGCCGGGGCGGGCGGACCGAGGACAGATCCGCCCCCGGGTCGGGAACCGGACACGGGCACCGGTTTCGGTCCGTGCTGGGGCGGTAACGACCCAGACGGCGGTGGAGTTCCCCCACGTCCGTGTTCGGCCATTCTCCGGGAGCGGCTGAGAGACGCGGCTTCGCACCCCTAGTGTCGTGTACGTCACGAGAGGACCACAGCCATGCGGATGATCGACTCACTCCGTTTCGACGCCCGACTGCGCTCCGCCACCGCCCTGTCATGGGTGGCGGCTCAGTCGGGTGACCACGCCACTCGTCTCCTGCACTGGCCCTGGCGGGAGAACCCCTACCCCACCTACGCGCGGTTGCGCGCCGGGGGACCGTTCGCCACCAGCCGCCTGGGTTTTCGCGTCACGCACACGCACGCGACCGTCGGACACGTCCTGGCCGAACGGGCGTTCGGCGTCCGGGCCCCGGAGGGGTTCGTCCCGCGCGAGGAGTTCGACGTGATGGACCTGTCCTTCCTCCAGCGGGACCCGCCCGACCACACCCGGCTGCGGAAGATGGCGCGCCCGGCGTTCGCGCCGCGCCGCGTGGCCGGGTACCGGGCGGAGATCGAGAAGATCGCCGAGGCGCTGCTGGACTCGGCGCTGGAGCGGGGCGACTTCGACCTCATGCGCGACTACGCCCAGCCGCTGCCGATCGCCGTCATCTCCCGGCTCCTGGGGGTCGACGAGGCCGACAACGACGCGTTCGTGCGGATCGGCACGGTCATCGGCACCGCCCTGGACGGAGCGCGGTCGGCGCGCCAGCTCCGCGAGATCCACGAGGCCAACGACGAGCTCGACGCGTTGTTCGCCCGGATGGCGGCCGACCGACGCGCCCGCCCGCGCGCGGACGTGATGTCGGCCCTGGTGGCCGAGCAGGACGGCGACAGGCTGTCCTCCACCGAGCTGGCGGCGATGTGCCGTCTGCTGCTGGTCGCCGGGTTCGAGACCACCGTGAACCTCATCGGCAACGGGGTGACGGCCCTGTTGCGCCACCGGGAGCAGTGGGACCGGCTCGTGGCCGACCCCGACCTGGTCGACGGCGCCGTGGAGGAGATCTTGCGGTTCGACTCGCCGGTACAGGTGACCTCGCGGTGGGCGCAGGAGGACACGGACGTCCTCGGCGAGCCCCTGAGGCGGGGTGAGCAGGTTCTGTGCCTGATCGGCTCGGCCAACCGCGACCCCGCCCGGTTCACCGAACCCGCCCGGTTCGACATCACCCGGGCCGAGGCGGCCGACCACCTCTCCTTCTCCAGCGGAGCCCACTACTGCCTGGGGGCGCCGCTGGCCCGTCTTGAGGGGCAGATCGCCCTGCGCGCGCTCGCCGAGCGGGTCCCGAGGCTGCGGCCCACGGCCCCGCCCACACGACGGCCGACGCTCTCGGTACGCGCGCTGTCCGCCTTCCCCGTCACGACCGGTGCGCGGTAGCCGTGGGCGGGGGCGTGCGGCGCGGGGCCGCCGGGGGGCGGTTCCCGTCACGGGGGAGCGCGATGGCGCTGGCGGTGCTGGCGGGGTGCGCGACGGTGTCCGTGGTGGCCGCGGCGCTGGCCGTGGCACTGCCCGAGGACGGGGGGCCGGAGAGCGGCACCCCGGTCCTGGCCGCCGTGCACGGGGTGGACCTGGGGGTGGCGGTCGCGGTCGAACCGCTGCGCGGGGACGACGAGTACCGGGACGTGGTGACCGGGAACTACACGTCGGTGACCGCGGAGAACACGATGAAGTGGGAGTACGTGCAGCCCGAGCGGGGCAGGTTCGACTGGAGCGGCCCGGACACGGTGATGGACTTCGCCGAGCGGGGCGGCCTCGACGTGCGGGGGCACACGCTTCTGTGGCACAACCAGCTGCCCGCGTGGCTGGAACAGGGCTCGTTCGGCCCGCAGGAGCTGCGCCAGGTCATGCGGGAGCACGTCGGGGAGCTGGTGGGCCGCTATGAGGGGCGGGTCACGGCGTGGGACGTGATCAACGAGCCCTTCACGGACGAGGGAGCGGAGCTGCGGGAGAACCTGTGGTACGGGGTCCTGGGCGAGGACTACATCGCCGAGGCCCTGTGGGTCGCGCACGAGGCCGACCCCGAGGCGCGGCTGTACATCAACGAGTTCGGGATCGAGGGCGGCGGCGCCAAGGCCGACGCCCTGTACGCGTTGGCGGAGGACCTGGTGGACCGGGGTGTGCCCCTGCACGGCATCGGTTTCCAGAGCCACTTCGTCCACGGGCAGGTGCCCGAGGACCTGGCCTCGACCATGCGGCGCTTCACCGACCTGGGGCTGGAGGTGGCCGTCACCGAGCTGGACGTACGTGTGCCCGAGCCGGTCACCGACGCCGAACTGCAGGCGCAGGCCGGGGAGTACCGTCGCGTGGTCGAGTCCTGCCTGGACGTGCCCGGGTGCGTGGGGGTGACCGTGTGGGGGGTCGGTGACGGGCACTCGTGGATCCCGGAGTGGTTCCCGGGGTACACGGCGGCCACCCCGTTCGACGAGGAGTACCGGCCCAAGCCCGCGCTGGAGGGGATCGTCGAGGCGCTGTCGCGACGGCCGACGCCGCCTTCCTCCGGGTGAGGCCTCCGGCGTCCGCCCGGAGGGGAGCCGGGCGGACGCCCGTCGGGGATCAGGTGAGGGGGTGGGCCCGCAGTTCGCGGCGGGCCGACGAGTGGTCGCGGGGACGGTCGAGACTCTCCAGCGCCAGGAGCCGGTCCCCGGCCAGGCAGCGCACGCTGAACGGTTCGGCGCCGGGGACACCGCTCAGCTCGGTCCTGTCGTATCCGGCGGACAGTCCGGCGATCCGCAGCGTGTGACGGTACTGGTCGGACCAGAAGGTGGGCACCCAGCCCCGGGCGGTGTAGTCTCCGGGGTCCCCTCCCGCCAGTCGGG
>NZ_ANBC01000161.1 GCF_000341125.1 Nocardiopsis lucentensis DSM 44048
CCGCGGCCTCGGCCAGATCGGTCTCGGGGCGCGCTCCGAGACCGACGACGACCAGGTCCGCCTCCAGCACCGTTCCGTCGTCGAGGCGGACCAGGCGGGCCGGGCCCCCGCCGTCACCGGCCGTGACGTCGACGCACCTCGTGCCGGTGAGTACACGGACCCCGTGTTCCCGGTGCAGGCGGGCGACCGCCTCCGAGGTCACCGGCGTGCACACCCGCCCCAGGACCCGGGGGCCGGCCTCGACCACCGTGGTCGAGCAGCCTCCGCCACGGGCGGCCGCCGCGCCCTCCAGCCCGACGAAGCCGCCCCCGACCACCACGACGCGCCCGCCGCGCAGGAGCGGTCGCAGTGGGGCGCCGTCGGCGACCGTGTGGACGGTGTGCACGAGTCCGGGCCGCCTCGCCCACCGCCGGGGGACCAGCGGGCGGGAGCCGGTGGCCAGCACGAGGTGGCGGTAGGGCACCGTCGCTCCCCCCTCCACCGTCACCGTCCGCCTGGCGCGGTCGACCCCGCTGACCCGGGCCGAGACACGGACCTCCACGCCCTGTTCGGCGAGCCGGTCGGGAGCGTGCATCGCCAACCGGGCGGCCAGGTCCGCCTCCGAGGCGGCGGGGTCCATGGCTCCGGTGAGCGCGTCCTTGGTCAGTGGCGGGCGCTCGTAGGGGGCGTGGGGCTCGGCCCCGAGCACCGTGACCCGGTGCGCCTGGCCCAGCCGGTGCATCGACGCCACCAGGTGCCCGGCGGCCATCCCTCCTCCGACCACGACGACGTCGCCTGGGGTGTGCATCGAGACCCTCCTCGTCTCCACGGGAACGCGGATGTGTCGGCCCGCTCCCTTGACCGGAATTTTTGTTGAGTATACGCTCAGCGAGCAATCACTCAATGAGTGTTCACTCAACATATTCTCCGAACACAGGGGGCATCGATGGCGACGAGCCGACAGCAGGCGGCCGCGGAGCGGCGCCGACACATCCGCGATGTGGCGTTGCGGCTGTTCGCGCGGTACGGGTTCGCGGCGACCACCACCAAGCTCATCGCGAAGGAGGCCGGAGTGGCGGAGGGACTGCTCTTCCACTACTTCGGGAACAAGGTGGAGCTGCTCCGCGCGATCGCGGACTCCCCCGAACTGGACCGGGCGGCCGTCACCGGCGCGTTGCGCGCCTGCGGCCCCGCCAGCCCGGGCGAGGGGGTCCGCGCCTTCGGCACCGCGCTTCTGGCCCACCTTCGCGAGCACTCCGACCTCATGGCGGTCCTGGCCGCCGAGGGCCAGATCGACGGTGAGCTGGCCGGTCTGTTCTGGGAGCTGGTCGGAGAGTTCCGAACGGAGTTGGCGCTCTGGCTCGCCGACGCCGTCGACCACGGATCCGTGGCCCACGACGCGCCCGTGGAGGCGGCGGCCTCGGCGGTGACCTCCTCCCTGTCGTTCTTCTTCCTCGAACACCGAGGCGACGACGAGCGGTGGGACCGCCTGGCCGAGCAGCACGTCAGCGGCCTCGCCGCGCTCATCGTCGACGGGATCACCCCGCGCGGCGGACGAGGGGAGTGATCCCGGTGACCGAACGGATCAGCGAACCGCACTGGCTGCCGGTCGGAACCCGCGAGGACGTCGCGGACGCGGGCGCGGTCCGCGTTCCGGGACCCGACGGGCCGATCGCCGTCTTCGACACCCCGGACGGACTGTTCGCCCTGGGTGACACGTGTACGCACGGCCAGGCCTCGCTGTCCGAGGGCTGGGTCGAGGACGGAACCGTCGAGTGCCCCGCCCACCTGGCCGTGTTCTCGATGCGCACCGGCCAGGTGCGGTCCGGCCCCGCCAGCGCGTCCGCCACCACCTACCGCGTCGAGGTGCGCGGAGACACCGTCGGCGTCGTGATCGACGGCTCCGAGCCGGCACGTCCCGACGAACGACCCCCGAACCGCGGCTGACCACCACACCGAGAACACGACGATCGGAGCGAACATGAGCACAGCACCCGCCACCGGCCGGTCGGCCGCGCCCGGGGAGCTGATCGACCTCGACACGGGCACCCTGCACCGCGAGGTCTTCGAGTCCGAACCCCTCCTGCGCACGGAGCTGGCCACGGTCTTCACCCGCAGCTGGCTGTTCCTGGGGCACGAGTCCCGGCTGCGCCGCCCCGGTGACTTCTTCACGGCCGTCATGGGCCAGGACCACGTCATCGTCACGCGCGGCCGGGACGGGCGGATCCGCGCCCTCCTCAACGTGTGCCGCCACCGGGGCATGCGCGTGTGCCGCGCCGACTCGGGGTCGACCCCACGGTTCACCTGCTCCTACCACGGCTGGTCCTACGACGGCACGGGCGCGCTGGTCGAGGTGCCCAACCACGACGACGGCTACGAGGGACGCCTGCCCCTGGACCGCTGGGGCCTGGTCCCGGTCACCCGGGTGGAGTCCTACCGCGGATTCGTCTTCGGCTGCTGGGACGCACAGGCACCCTCGCTACACGACTACCTCGACGCCTACCGGGGCGTCCTGGACTGGGCCGCGGACGGCCTCGACCAGCCAGAACTGGTCGGCCCCATCAAGTGGCGGCTCCAGGGCAACTGGAAGCTGGCCGCCGAACAGTTCGCCAACGACACCTACCACCCGCAGACCGCCCACCTGTCCGCCACCTCGCTGCTCGACGTCAACATGCCCACCGAGGGCCGGGAGCTGGGCAGCCGCTACGGCCACGGGTGGACGATCATCCTGCCCGAGGACCCCAACTACACCGCCTTCACCTTCGGGCGCTCCCCCGAGGACGCGGCGCCCGGACACCAGGCACTCATCCACGGCACCGTCTTCCCCAACTTCTCCATGCTCGCGGACCGCGTCCTGCGTGTGTGGCACCCCCGGTCCGTCGACGACATGGAGATCTGGTCCTGGGTGATGGTGGACTCGGGCTGGTCGGCCGAACAGCGCCGACAGGCGATGCGGATGGCCACGCTCACCTTCTCCAGCACCGGCATCGTCGAGACCGACGACAGCGAGAACTGGTCGGAGATCCAGGCGGTGGCCGGCGGCCACGTCACCGGGCGCACCGCGCTCAACTACCAGATGGGGTTGGGCACCACCACGACCGGCGACCCGGCCGTACCCGGGTTCACCGGCGACGTCGGCCACATCCTCAACGACGTCGGCGCCCGGGCCTTCTACCGGCGGTGGCTCGAACTCATGGAGGGCCCCGCCCCGGAACTGCCCCAGACCGCCCCCGCCCCCATGCCCGCCCCGGACCGGCGCTGACGCCGCGTCCGCGGACCGAGAGGAGCCCCGATGACGACCACGATCTCCACGCAGTCCTTCCGGCCCCGGCCTCCCGAGGCCGGTCCCGTGGAACGGCCGATCCCCGTCGACGCCGACGAGCAGCGCGAGATCGAGCAGTTCCTGTACTTCGAGGCCCAACTGCTGGACGAGGCACGCTACTCCGACTGGCTGGACCTGCTCGCCGAGGAGGTCAGCTACCGGATGCCCTCCCGGGGCAACCGGATGCACCGCGACCTGGCCGGTGAGGCGAGCGGCCCCGGGGATCTGGGCCACTACGACGAGGACCTGGCCACCCTGCGCCTGCGGGCGGCACGGGTGCAGCAGACGGTCGCCTGGTCGGACAACCCCCCGCCGAGGGTCGTGCGCGCGGTGACCAACGTCCAGGCCACGCGGCGGCCCGAGCTCGGTGACGGCGTCTTCGCGGTCCGCAGCGTCGTGGACGCCCACCGCAACCGGCTCGCCGACGACACCGACCGCTTCACCGGGTTCCGAGCCGACGTCCTGCGCCGGGGCCCCGACGGACTGTTGCTGGCGGAGCGGACCGTCTACCTCGCCGACAGCGTGCTCCTGGCCAAGAACGCGTCGCTGTTCCTCTGAGGGGAGGGAGTGGCCATGCCCCTGGCCGTGACGGTCCTGTCGGCGGTGCTGGCGGTCGCGTTCACCGTGACGGGCGGCGCGAAGGCGGTCGGTTCGCGAAGGCTGCTCGACCGGGTCTCCTACCTGCCGGTGGGGGCGGGCGTCCTGCGCGCGGCGGGGCTGGTGGAGGTCGCGGCCGCGGTGGGCCTGCTCGCCGGTCTCCGGATGCCCCCCGTCGGTCTGGCCGCCGCCGCGGTGCTCACCGCGCAGTCGGCACTCGCCGTCGCCGTGCACGCGTGGGCGCGGCGGGAACGCGAGTCCCCGGTCGCGGCCGCGGTGAGGATTCCGGCCACCTACACGGGAGCGCTCGTCCTGCTGCTGGCCTGTCTGCACGTGTGGGCCTGACCAACGGCACGACGGCCCCGTCCGTGCCCCTTCCGGGGGCGCGGGCGGGGAGCCCGTCCGCCTGTCGGTGTCGGTCGGCCCGTGAAGCCGGACTCACCGGACTTCATCGCCCAAGCCCGGAGTGACGTCCGGGACGGCCGGGTCCCGCACGGGTACGCCTTCCCGTCGGTCAGGCGAAGGTGTAGGGGGTCAGGTACTCGGGGACGACGACGCGCGATCCGGGTGAGACGCGCCGGACCACGGCGGTGAAGTCCGCGACGCTCATGCCCGTTCCCGTTCCGTCGACCGGCGGGTTGGTCAGCTCGCGCTCGAAGTGGTCCCAGTGCACGGGGACCACGGTGCCGGGACGGTCCAGGGCCTCGATCAGTCGGGGCACGTAGTCGTGGGTGCTGGAGGTGGAGGGCAGGGCGACCATGGCCACGTCCGGGGACAGTCCGGTGACCGCGCGTTCGTCGAAGTCGCTGGCGCCCATGAAGAAGGCGGAGGGGCCCGAGGCGGGGGTCAGGTGGAAGGCGAGGGTGTCGCCCTCGGGCAGGTCGGCGATGGTGGCCGGGGTGTCCGGGACACCGACGCGGATGCCGGGGAAGAGGACGGAGTGGCGACTGTTTCTGCTGTGCAGTGAGCGCACCACCTCCACGACGTCGCCGCCGAAGTCGAGCACCTCCCCGCCGCGCACCGGGGAGAGCTGTGCGGCGGGCACACCCATCGCCTGGGCGACGTGGTAGGTGGTGAGGGTGCCCAGGACGCGGGCTCCGGTGGCGGTGGCGATGTGCGGGACGTCCGAGAAGTGGTCCCAGTGGGTGTGGCTGACCAGGATGAGCCCGTCCTCGCCGATGTCGGCGGTGTGCTCGTCCACGGCGGCGCTGTCGACCGTGAGGGGGGTGGCGGGGTCGAAGCCGCGGCCCTCCTGGAAGATTCCGGTCGCGAAGCGGGTGAGGTAGGGGTCCACCAGGAGGGTGCGTTCGGGTAGGTCGACGCGCCACCCGCTGGTGCCCAGCCAGCGGAAGACGGGGCCGGGGCCGGAGTCCGACGGGGGTCGTGCGGCGGCCGCGGTGGTCCCGGCGGCCGCGTGGGCGGCGCCCTGTCCCGCGAGCAGGGGCGCCAGTGCGCCGCCCGCGACGGTGCCGCTCAGGAATCCGCGTCGTCCGATCGTCATGCCGTCTCCTCGTCCTTGGGCGTGGTCGGCCGTGGTCGGCCGAACGGCGCACATTCGAGCACGGGCTCTGATCAGGCGTCCAATAACCGGGAGGTGCGCGGTGACGGGCGTTCGCCTATCGGTCCAGGTCAACCGGGCGGGGTGGGGCGGCTCAGGCGCGCAGGCGGTCGACGGCCCCCCGTGCGGCCCGGCCGAGCGCGAGGTCGGTCTCCAGGGGCGCGAGGCCGGGGTCGGTGACGGTGGCGGACACGGCCACCGCGTAGCGCCCTCCGTCGGGGTACTCGACCACGCCCGCCTCCTGGCGCAGCCCGGGCAGGGTGCCGGACTTGGCGCTGACGCGGACGGAGGGCGGGAAGCCCGAGGCGATGCGGGCGCGGACGAGTTGACGGGCCATGAGGGCGCGGACGAAGGCGCAGGCGTCGGGCGGGGCGGCCCGGTCGGTCCAGATCAGGCTCAGCAGGAGGGTGAGGTCGCGCATGGAACCGGAGGTGGCGCGGGTGGGATCGTAGGCGCGCGGCGCGCGGAGGGAGTCGGGGTCGTCCGCGAGGAGGGTGTGCAGGAGGTCACGGGGGCCGCCGGTGAAGCTGGTGCGCGTGAGCTCGAGTTCGGTGGCCAGCAACTGGACGGGTTCCACTCCGACACGGTCGACGATGAGGTCGGCGGCGGTGTTGTCGCTGATGGTCATGGCCAGGAAGGCGCAGTCGCGCAGGGAGAGTTCGACGTCGTCGGCGAAGTCGGCGGTGCCGGTGCCGCCGAGGCGGTGCTCGCGGCGCGCCACGACGCGTTCGGCGGGGTCGAGGCGTCCGGTGGCGGCCTGGCGGGCGAACTCCAAGGTGATGAGGATCTTGGCGACCGAGGCGAGCACGACGGGTTCGTCGGCTCGGTCGGCCACCTGCGCTGTGCCGTCGATCTCCCGGGCGTGCACGCGGGGTGTCGGTGTGTCGGTGGTGGTCACCGAAGTCACGGTAGCCGGGTGCGGCGCCGGCGCGGATAGGGTCGCGGTCGTGGATCTTGGACGACATCTGCGGTACTTCCTGGTGGTCGCGCGGGAGGGGCATTTCGGGGACGCGGCCGCGGAGCTGGGGATCGCCCAGCCCGCGCTCAGTCAGTCGGTGCGGCGGTTGGAGGCGGAGCTGGGGGTGACCCTGTTCGACCGGTCGCGCCGCCGGGTGCGGTTGACTGCCGCCGGGCGGCTGCTGGTGGACCAGGCGCGTGAGGTGGTCGCGGGCGAGGCGCGGCTTCGGGAGACGATGCGGCGGGTGCGCGACGGCGAGGTGGCAACACTGCGCGTGGGCGTACCGCCGGGGACGCCGGCGGTGGCGCTGCGGGGGCTGTTGGACGGGATGGCCGGGCAGGCGCCCGGCCTGGACGTGAACGTGGGCGCGATGACCGGCGCCGAGCTGGTGCGGGCGTTGGGTGAGGGGTCGGTCGACACGGGGTTGGTGACGGCGCCGTTCGACGGTTCGGGACTGGTGAGCGAGCCGGTGCACCGGGTGGAGGTGGGAGCGGTCGTGCCGCGCGGTGCCCCGCGGGCCCGTGCCGGGCGGGTGGATCTGGCGGACCTGGCCGGCGAGGATCTGGTGGTGGCGCCGCGACGGGAGGCACCGGAGTGGTTCGAGCGGGTGTTGGCGGTGTGCCGCGAGCACGGGTGGGTGCCGCCGAGGGTGCACGAGGCCGAGGGCGCGGAGTTCCTGTCGGGACTGGTGCTGGCGGGTCGGGGAACAGCGCTGGCGACGGAGTCGACGGCGGTCAGGGAGCCGCGGCTGGCGTGGCGTCCCCTGGTGGGGGCGCCGCTGCACCAGCGCACGGAGGCGGTGCGGCCCGCGCGGGGCGCGCACCCGGGGGCGTCGGTGTTCGCCGGGGTGGCGGCTCGGGGGCGGG
>NZ_ANBC01000162.1 GCF_000341125.1 Nocardiopsis lucentensis DSM 44048
TGCGGCGGCGCCGTGGCCGGGTCACGGGCGGCTCCGACCGCCCCGCCGGGGCGGCCCTCCCCGACCTCAGGGGTGCGGCCGCGCCGCCCCCGCGTTCCTCACCTCCCGGGCCGGTCGTCGACGCCCCTACGGATCTGCGCCGCGATGCCGGGGTCGGTGATCGCGGCGTCGTCGGTCAGCAGGAACGCCTTGGACAGAATGACCGACAGGCGGCCGCCCGCGTCCTCGAAGGGCAGGAAGAGCCCCGCGGGGGCCTTGCCCGAGGGGACCACGCACAGGTACGCGTCGTCGGGTTCCATCAGGATGTTCGCGCTGCCCAGGTGGATGCGGTAGGTCCGCAGGTCGCCGCGCACCCGGAGGAAGCGGTCGCCGAGCTCCCACCGGTCGGCTCCGCGCAGTTTGGGAAGGAGTCCGGCCAGGGCCGCACGGCGCACCTCGGCGTTCTCGGTGAGCGCGCCGAAGGCGGTGCGCCGCCAGTAGGGCCGGTGGGCCGCCTCGTCCCATTCGGGGTCGGCGGCGATCGAGGTCACCCCCACCGCCAGGTCCAGGTCGCGCATCGCCTCCGAGAGCACCGGTACGGGCACCTCGGCCAGCGCGACCGGCAACGGTGCGCCCACACGGTTGAAGCGGACCCGCCCGGTGCCGCACGTGCGTACACCGACGGGCTCGTCCGGGGCGATCAGCCGCAGGTCCCAGGTGGCGCGCCACGCGGTCCCGGTCTCGCGGTCGGTGTAGGTGCGCTGGGCGGTGCCCTCGTCGCAGCCGTCCCACTCCGACAGAGCGTCCTGTGACCATCCTCGGGTGGTGAGCAGTGCCCTGGCCTGCGCGTACTTGAGGATGTGCGCGGCGAACCGCAGGGAGTGGTCCCCGGTGGCCTCCTCCGCCGGGGTGAGCAGGTAGATCTCCCGGTAGGCCTGTTTGACGGGTTGGGCGATCTCCCGGTCGGTGAGGTGGTCGCGCCAGCGACGGACGGTCTCCGGTCGGTGCCGGACGGGGTGCCACAACCGCACCCGCGCGGTGTCGGGCAGGTCGCGGGTGTGGGCGACGGTGCGGCTGTCGTGGTCGGCCAGGCGCCAGTGGTCGCCGTCGGGCTCGGGCAGCCCCGCCCGCCACGTCCGTCCGTCGCCGGTGTCGACCTCCCAGATCAGGCGCCGGGCCAGGGTCCCGGTGACCGGGTGCTCCAGGTGGTGGCGGACCCAGGGGCCGACCTTCCAGATCCGCCCCTGGGCCAGGAACGTCTCCGCCCCGGCCCGTTCGGTGGACACGGTCGCCCGCAGCTCCTTGAGTTCGGCCCGCAGTTCCTTGATCCGGTCGGGGTGGGACTCCCGCAGGGGTTTGGGCGGGGAGGCGGCCGGTCTGCCCTTGGCGGAGACGAAACCGAGCGCGGCCGTGCCGTCGTCCGCCAGCGACAGGGTGACGGGGTGCCCGTCCAGGAGCTCGGTACGGGTGCGGTCCCGGCCCAGACCGAAGTCGGGGACGGTCCGCTCCAGCAGCTCCTCGTTGGTCACGCCCTCGCGGTCGGCGATCTCCGACAGCGCCGTGTCGATCGTCTTGAGCAGGGTCTTCTTCCTGACCTTGCCGCGGATCCGGCCCAGGGCGGCGACGGCCCGGTCGTCGCCGCGCTCGGCGATGATCCGCACGGCCGCCGAGGCCATCCGCTCCGAGCGCAGCTGCTTGGAGGTGCCCGGCCCGGTGCCCGTGAAGCGGGCCAGGCGCTCCAGCACGGGGATCGCCCAAGGGGTCGACTCCTCCGGCAGGATCTCGGCGCACCACACCATGCCGGTCAGGATGTCGTGGGCGTGCTCCTGGAAGTGGCCGGGCCCGCCCCACCCCTCCGAGTCGGGGATGGTGGGAACGAGGTCCAGCAGGTCACGGATCGCCTCCGGCGCGCGCGGCACGTCGGCCAGTCGTCGCTCCGTCGCACGCCGCCACGCCCGGGTGGGACGCCTGCCCGGCGGGACCAGGCAGTGGACGAACAGGTCGGCCAACCCCTGCCGGGTGAACAGGTCCGGGTGCCGGGTCCGGAGCAGATCGCCGAAGAGGTCGCCCTCGGCGAACAGGTCCGCCATCGATCGGGTGTCGCCCAGGCGCAGGAGGAGCCGCAGGGTGCGCACGTGCCACTCCCACATGTGCGCGATCTGCGCCGACTCCCGGACCATGTCCCCGTGCATGCGGGCGCGTAGCTCACGCAGCCGGTCCAGACACGCCCTCGACACCTCCTCGTCGGCCTCCTCGCAGGCCGCGACCGGTACGGGAGCCTCCACCAGGTCGAGCAGGACGGTGTCCAGCAGCAGGGCCAGGGTGTCGCCCTCCCAGGCCGTACGCCGCAGCAGGTGGTGGGCGGTCCGCTCGTACAGGACGGCCGCCTGGTACAGGTCCATGTCCCTGGCCGCGCGCGACCGGTCGTGGTGGGAGAGCAGCAGGCACCACACGGTCAGGCGACGGCTCAGATCCGAGGTGAGCCGGTCGGTGACCGTGCGGGGGCCGTGGTCCTCGGGCAGGGGTGAGTCGTGGTAGCCGCCGTAGAGGGATGCGGCGGTCTCACGCACCACCGTGTCGAGGTCCCGCACCGCCGTGTCGAGTCCGGGCTCGTGGAGTCGGGCGAGGAACTCCTCGGCCCGTGGGGGAAGCCCGTGGTCACTGATCATCCCGGCCGCCCACGCGCCGGCCCGGGTCGCGGTGTCGTCGTCGACGGCGCCCATGTCAGCCACCCACCAGGGGGACGAGCTTGATGAACACGATCTCCGGATCGGTCGTCAGGTCGACCGTCTCCTCCAGCGTCTGCGCCTGGCGGTCGCCGACGATCACCACGAACCCCTGGCGGGAGAAGGCCTCCAGGGCGCGGTCGGCCTGCTTCTCCCAGTCGATCCGGGGGCGCGCTCCGTGGTCCGGCCGTCCGTTCAGCTCCTGCTCCGCACGGGTCGGCGTGACCAGCCCCCGCCAGGAAGGCGTCGGGTCGGCGTTGTGGCGGGCGACCTCCTCACGTACCCGCAGTCGGATCACCTCTCGCACGGTGATCCGCTCCGGCAGGTCGGGCAGGTCGAAGGTCGCGAGACGTTCGCCCCTGGGGCTCTCGTCCCGGAACGTGGCGTGTGGCATGGGGGTCCTCGAAGTCAGGGGTTCATCATCGGTCTCGACGACGAACGAGGCGAAGTACCTCCCGGCGGCGTCCCTGATGACGGTCACCGACGACGGAGCCGAGGGCAGGTCCCGCGACCACACGACCTTGACCTCACCGACCTTGGGCAGCGACAGCTTCCCGGCGTCGGTGATCCGCCAGCGGGCGTTGGCGGTGAACCGGGCCGACTGGGTGCGGTCGCGACGGTACTTGAAACGGGGCGCGCCGACCCTGGGGCCCTGGCGTTTCCCGGTCTTGGAGCCCTCGTGGGCCTGCCACGCCCGGTCAGCGTCGCGCAGCGCCTGCTGGAGCCGCACCGCCGACACCTCAACGAGCCACTCCCGCTCAGGGGTCGTCTTGGCCCGGGTGATCGGCTCCCTCGACAGGTCGATGCTCTTCGGCACCCGCCGGTAGGGGCCCTCAGCCGTCCGCGCTTTGGGGGATCCGAGCAGCCTGTTGGACGCCTTGACCGGTTTCACCCTGGCCAGGGCGTCGTTGAACACCGTGCGCACACACCCGAACAGGCGGGCCAGCGCCACGCGCTGCGCCTCGTCCGGGTAGAGGCGGTACTGGTACCGAAGCTGCATGCGCACACCCTCGCACCCGCCTACGACACAACCGGGACCGCCCGCCTTGGCCGACGGGCGGAGTGTGCGGATCCGATGCGCCTCCGGAACGCCGGAGCACTCTCGGATAGGACAGGTAGCGGCCGGGGGTGACCGAACCCGATTCCCGGTTCGCCCCGGCCCGGGAGAACCGCGGTGGCACGGCGTAGGCTCGGCGGGAGACCGCGACGACGATCCCGAGGTGTTCGGTATGCCCTAGGCACGTGCTCCGCCGCGCTCCTTCGTCCAGGAAGCCCGTCCACGACGAAGGAGACGATCGACATGAACGAGACCACACCGCCCGTCGCCGTGCCCGCGGCGCTCGTCGAGAGCGTCAGCTGGAACTTCGGGCCGGAGTGGGCGGCCGCCCTGCCGGGGTTGACCGCGTACCAGTGCGACCGGTGGGAACTGCGCCCCGAGGGCCCGGCGATGCACGGCATGGTGGGGCTGGCCCTGCCCGTCCGGCGCGCCGACGGGTCCCCGGCCGTGCTCAAGGTGCAGCCGGTGGACGGGGAGACCGCGGGTGAGCCCGTTGCGCTGCGCGCCTGGGCCGGCGACGGCGCCGTCCGGCTGCTCGACCACGATCCGGACACCGGGGCGATGCTGCTGGAGGCCCTCGACCCCTCGCGGTCGCTGCTGGGGGTGGAGGCGACCGAGGCGCTGACCGTGATCGGGACGCTGCTGTCGCGGTTGAACGCCCACCCCGCCCCGGCGGGTCTGCCCGGTCTGGGGCCGGTGACCCTGGACCTGGCGGAACGCGCGGACCGGCTGGCCGCCGTGGGTGTGGGAGGCGCCCCGGACCGGCTGGCGAACCTGGCGTCGCGGGCACGGGAGATGGCCGCCGAGCCGGGTGACCGGCTCCTGCACTGGGACCTGCACTACGGGAACGTGCTGGCGCCGAGGCCCGGATCGGACCGGGGAGCATGGCTGGCGATCGACCCCAAGCCCCTGGCGGGCGACCCGGGGTTCGAACTGATGCCCGCCCTGCGCGAGCGGTGGGAGGAGGCGGTGGCCACCGGCGACGTCCACCGCGAGGCGC
>NZ_ANBC01000163.1 GCF_000341125.1 Nocardiopsis lucentensis DSM 44048
CACAATGGTGACCCACGTCACCACTGATGCCCGGAGGCTTCCATGACGGATCCCGTCCGCCCCCCGTTCGACCCGGAGCTGGCCGCCGCCCTGTCCGTGATCAACGAGAACGTGCCCTCCTCCCTCACACCCGAGATGGTTCCCCAGATCCGGCGGCAGCGCGCCGAGGCGCTGCGGACCCAGGTGCCGGCCGACCTGACTCTGGAGGGGGCCTTCACCGAGGAGTCCCACACCGCGCCCGGCCCGGGGGGAGCGCCCGAGGTGCCCCTGATCGTGTGGCGGCCCACGGCGGGGTCCTCCCCCACCGGAGCGCTGTACTGGATCCACGGCGGCGGCATGATGCTGGGCACGCACCGGGGCGAGGAGATCCCCCTCCTGTTGGAGACCGCTCGGGAGCTGGGCGCGGCCCTGGTGTCGGTGGACTACCGACTGGCTCCGGAGAACCCGCACCCGGCGCCCGTGGAGGACTGCTACGCGGGACTGGTGTGGGTGGTCGAGAACGCGGAGAAGTTGGGAGTCGACCCCGGCCGGGTGGTGGTCGGCGGAGCGAGCGCGGGCGGCGGCCTGGCCGCGGCGACCGCGCTCTTGGCCCGTGACCGCGGTGGGCCCGATCTGATCGGGCAGCTCCTGCTGTACCCGATGCTGGACGACCGCAACGACACCTGCTCATCCCACCAGATGGCGGGCACGGGCGTGTGGGACCGGGTCTCCAACGACACGGGGTGGGGCGCGCTGCTCGGCGAGGCGGCGGGTGGGCCGGACGTGTCGCCCTACGCCGCCCCGGCCCGGTCCGAGGACCTGTCGGGGCTGCCCCCGGCCTTCCTGGACGTGGGCTCCGCCGAGACGTTCCGTGACGAGGTCGTGGAGTTCGCGTCGCGTCTGTGGAAGGCGGGGGGCTCGGCCGAACTGCACGTGTGGCCGGGCGGCTTCCACGGATTCGACGGATTCGCGCCCCAGGCGGCGCTGAGCCGAAGCGCCGCGGCTCAACGCCTGCCGTGGTTGCGCAGGATCATGGGGGTCTGATCCCCGGGTGCGGGGATCAGGCAGAATACGTCCATGAGAGAGCTGCTCGGCAGGATCACGGCTCTGGACCCGGAGGCGGGCGCGGCCGTCAGGGTGATCACCTATTTCGACGCCCTGGCGGGCACGGGTGTGGAGCCGATCGTGCGGGGCGCGGCCGTTCTGACCGGGCTGCCCGCCGGTTTCGTGGACCGGTCACGCGCGGTGGCCGTGCGCGTGGCACCGGACGGCTCGGTGGACCGGGCCGCGGCCGACCCCGACCCGTCCTGGTGTTCGGTCCGGGGCGGGTCCGTGGACGGCGTCCTGTGGCTGGAGCGCTCCGGTGAGCCGGGGCCGGTCGAGGCCGTGGTACTGGAACGGGCCTCGGCCGCCCTGCGTGTCCATCTGGAGTTGACGGCTCCGGCGGGCGGCGGGGAGGAACTCGCGAAGATGGCGGTCGACTCCCGGGTGGCCGAGTCCGTGCGCGGGCGCGCGGCCCGCCGGTTGGGGTTCGGCGCCCGGGCCCGGGTGCGCGCCGTGGCGGTGTCCGGCGGGGCGGTGCGGGTCGTGACCGCCTCGGAGGAACCCGTTGACGGGGCCTCGCGCGCGGGTGTGGGCCCGGAGGTGGACGTGTCGGATCTGCCGGAGTCGTGGGAGGACGCGGCGCGGGCGTTGCGCTTCACCGCCGAGGGGACGGGCGCGGACCCGGGTCCGCGCGTGGTCCGCGCCGAGGAGCTGGGCGGCCTGCTGCTGCTGGCTGACGCGGTGGGGCCGGGCTGGGAGCCGGTCCCGGACGTCGCCGCCCTGGAACCGGTGGAGCGGGACGGCGTCGCGCTGTTGGAGACGCTGGAGGCGGGGGGCGCGG
>NZ_ANBC01000164.1 GCF_000341125.1 Nocardiopsis lucentensis DSM 44048
CGTGTCAGCCGTCGACGACGGTGATGCCCAGGGCGGCCAGGATCGTCCCGGCCTGCGCGGGTCCAATGGTGGCGCCGCGCAGGTAACCCGCCTGGTCCAGGGCGAGTTCGCCCAGGTCGGCGCCGCGCAGGTCGGCCCCGTCCAGTTTGACGTCCACCAGGTTGGCGCCACGCAGTCGGGACTCGACCCATACCGTCTGCCGCAGGTCGGCGCCGGCCAGGTCGGCCTCGTCCAGGCGCAGCCCTTCCAGGGTCTGGCCGCGCAGGTCGAGGCCCTTGCAGCGGGCCAGCATCAGATTGCAGTGGGCGAACGTGTAGCCGACCCCGCGCAGGGAGGTCAGCCCGGCGCCGGTCAGCCGGCATCCGGTGAACGCCGTGTCGGTGAGCAGCGCGCCCTGCCAGCGGGTGTTGGCCAGGTCCATCTTCTCGAACCGGGCGTCGGGGCCGTCCACGTGGGTGAACGAGGCTCCGGCGGCGCTGCCGCCCGTGAGGCGCGCCCCGTCCAGGAGCGCGCGGTCCAGTCGGGCTCCGTCGAGGCGGCAGTCGGTGAAGACGGTGTCGACGAGGTCGGCGTCGCGCAGATCGGCCTCGGTGAAGTCGCAGCGGACGAACGTCCACGCTTCGGGCAGGGCGCCTCGGTCGACTCCGGACAGGTCGGTGTCGACGATGGCGGTGCGGGCGGGTTCGGTACTCATCGCGCGGACCCTAACGGTCGGCGGTGACAGAACCCGCCCCGGCGCGCTCAGTCCCGCAGTTTCAGGGCCAGGAACAGGTCGACCCTGTGCTCCAGACTGCTCAGGTCGCGTCCGGTGAGCTCCTCGACCCGGCCGATGCGGTAGCGCAGGGTGTTGACGTGGACGTGCATGGCCGCCGCGCAGCGCTGCCAGGATCCGGAGTGCTCCAGGAACTGCTCCAGGGTGGAGACGAGTTCGGAGCGGTGGTCGCGGTCGTAGGCGATGAGCGGGCCCAGCAGGCGTTCACGGTAGGAGGACTGGACCTCCTCGGGGACGGAGGCGAGCAGGAGTTCGTGGGAGTCGATCTCGGCTCCGGCGATCACCCTGGACCGGCCGCCGCGCAGTTCGGCCAGGCGGCGGGCGTGGCGGGCCTCCACGGCCGCGCCGCGCAGTTCGGACACGCCGTGGGCTGCGGAGCTGAGGCCGAGGGCGATGCGGTAGTCGAGCAGTCCGCCCTCCAGGACACGGGCCCTGCGGACGAGGCGGGCGCGGATCTCCTCGCCGCCGCGGCGGGCGTCGACCCCGTCGGGTACCGGGACGACGGCCAGCGAGTCGGTGTCGCCGGTGACCACGGCGCCGGGCCAGTCGGCGACGAGTTCGGTGAGCACGCGTCGGGTGAGGTCGGGGATACGGGGTTCGGGCATCATGACGGCCCGGACCACGACGCGGCCGCGCTCGGCGAAGTCCTCGTCGGGGCCGAGGCCGCTCATCAGGGCGCCGGCCTCGTCGAAACGCTGGGCGGCCAGCAGTCTGGGCAGTCCCTCCAGGTGGCGGGCGTCGGTCAGGGCGCGCTCCTCCCGGCGGCTGCGCGCGAGCACGGCGACGGAGACGAGTTCGGCGACCGACTCGTGTTCCTCCTCCGTCCAGGCGCCCTGATCCCCCGCGCACACGAGCAGCCAGGTGGCCAGGGGGTGGGCCTCCTTGGTCTGGACGGGCAGGACGGTGACCACGGCGCCGTCCCCGCCCGGCAGCCGGACGGTGCGAGGGAAGGTCGGCCAGGTGAGCGCCTTGGCGGCGAGCCACTCGGCCGCGTCGGGTGACAGGGGGGCGCTCGAGGAGGCGACCCTGCGCCCGGTGGAGGAGATCACCCAGGAGGTGATCCCGGCCTGGGTGGCGGCCCCGGCGAAGGCCTCGGAGAAGTCGGCTCCCGCGGCGACCTCGGCCATGACGCGGCGGTGCCGGTCCCGGGTCTCGGAGATGGTGGTGAACCGGTGCTGGGTCAGGGCGCGCAGGACCTCCTCGGTGACCGCGCCGAAGGAGGTCTCCGAGGGCACCTCGACGAGGGGGATGTCGTGGGCGCGGCAGGCCTCCACCAGGTCGGGCGGGATGTCGCTCAGCGCTGTTCCGGCGCCGAGGGCGACCGCGCCGGCGCTGGCGATGGAGGACACGAATGTCTCGGAGTCCTCTGGGCGGGTACGCCACATCATGCCGGTGAGGATGAACTCTCCGCCGCGCAGGTACCGGGCGGGTTCGAGCAGATCGGTGGTGTAGAACCACCGCACGGTGCGGTGGGCGTGCTCGGCTCCGGTCAGGAAACGCAGGTGCAGTCTCTTGACGGCGAGCAGCTCACTGATCTGCATGAACGATCCTTTGTTGCTTGTGGGGTGGCTGATCCCAGTGGACGGTACGTGATCTTCCCCGCCAGTGGCACCATCTGGCGGACACCGGGGGGACGTGAGGCGTTCGCGCAGACGTTACTTGTAGGAAGATCCCAACGATAGTGGCCCGTTTCACTGGCAGTTCATGTCTTTACGTGCTAGTAGGGCTCGGCTCGTCGGTGGTGTACTTCACATCACTACCGGATTACCCAGGAGTTGTGCACACCTTCCGACGTCCAACCAACTCCGTGGCGAGCAACGAGGACAAGTATGGAATTCCTGAGTCCCTCCACACTGGAGGAGGCGCTCGAGGCCAAGAGCGCCCATCCTGACGGGGTGCCCATCATGGGCGGCACCGATGTCATGGTGGAACTCAACTTCGACAAGCACCGCCCCGAGGTCCTGATCGACCTGGCCCGGATCCCCGAGCTGGCCGAGTGGGGTCCCGAGGGCGAGTACACCCGCCTCGGTGCGGGCGTGCCCTACACCCGGATCATCGAGAACCTGCAGAAGCAGGCCCCGGGCCTGGCCAAGGCCTCCCGGACGGTGGCCTCCCCGCAGATCCGCAACCGGGGCACGGTCGGCGGCAACCTCGGGGGCGCCTCCCCCGCCGGTGACACGCACCCGCCGCTGCTCGCCACCGGCGCCGTGATCGAACTCGCGTCGGTGCGCGGTCGGCGCACGGTCGCCGCCCGCGACTTCTACCTGTCGTTCCGTACGACCGCCCTGCAGCCGGACGAGCTGATCACCGCGATCCTGCTGCCCGCCCCCAAGGGCCCGCAGCAGTTCCTCAAGATCGGGACGCGCAACGCGATGGTGATCTCGGTCGCGGGCTTCTCCCTGTCCCTGGACGCCGAGAACCGGACCGTGGGCACGGGTCTGGGCTCGGTCGGCCCGACGCCGGTGCGTTCGGAGGCCGCCGAGGAGTTCCTGGCCGCCGAGTTCGACTGGGAGAACGCGTCGGTGCCCTCGGAGGCCACCGTGCGGCGCTTCGGCGAGCTCGTCGCCTCGGCCGCCCGTCCCATCGACGACCAGCGGGGGAGCGCCGACTACCGCAAGCACGCGATGTCGGTCATGGCGCGTCGCGCGCTGAGCTGGTCCGTCACCGAATACCGGAAGGGAGCCACGCGATGCGCGTGAACCTCAACGTCAACGGCGAGGAGATGACCGCCGAGAACGTCTGGCCGGGCGAGAGCCTGCTGTACGTGCTCCGTGAGCGGTTGGGCCTCCCCGGCAGCAAGAACGCCTGTGAACAGGGTGAGTGCGGCTCCTGCACGGTCTACTTCGACGGCGTGACGGCGTGTTCGTGCATGATCGCCGCCGGACAGGCCGAGGGCCGCGAGATCCGGACCGTCGAGGGCCTGGCCGAGGAGTCGGGCAAGGGTTCGGACAAGAACCTGGGCACGGTCCAGGACGCGTTCGTCGAGGCGGGCGCCGTCCAGTGCGGTTTCTGCACGCCGGGCCTGTTGGTCCAGACCGACGACCTGCTGGAGCGCACGGTGGGGGCCGGCAAGCCCGCCCCGGACGACGCGGAGATCCGCGAGGCGCTCGCGGGCAACCTGTGCCGCTGCACGGGGTACGAGAAGATCATCGACGCGGTGCACCTGGCCGCCGAGCGTCGGGCGGCCTCCGGGAGCAACGCATGAGTCGCACGATCGTCATCGAGGGAGCCCACGTCGTCACGGTGGACGGCGCGGAGTACGCGGGCGGGCACGTCGTGGTCACCGACGGCCGGATCAGCGCGGTCGGAGCGGGGCCGGCTCCGCAGGTCGCGGGCGCCGAGCGGATCGACGGGCGCGGGTGCCTGGCCACCCCGGGCCTGGTCAACACGCACAACCACCTGTACCAGTGGGCCACGCAGGGCCTGTTCGCCGACGGCACGCTCTTCGAGTGGCTGGTGGGTTCCTACGAGATCTGGCACCGGCTGGACGCCGAGGTGGTGTCGGGGACGACGAGCGCCGGGATGGCCCACCTGGCCCTGTCCGGGTGCACGACCGCCTCCGACCACCACTACATCTACCCCTCGGGCCGCGGTGACATCGTGGCGGCCGAGGTCGAGGCCGCCCGCGAGGTGGGCATCCGTCTGGACCTGGCGCGCGGGTCGATGGACCGCGGGCACAGCTCGGGCGGCCTGCCGCCGGACAGCGTCGTGGAGACCACCGACGGCGCCCTGGAGGGGACCGCGGCGGCGATCGACGCCCACCACGACGCCTCTCCCGAGTCGATGACCCGCGTGGCCGCGGCTCCGTGCTCGCCGTTCTCGGTGAGCCGGGAGCTGATGGTCGGCGCCGCCGAGCTGGCGCGCGCCAAGGGTGTGCGGCTGCACACCCACCTCGCCGAGACGCTCGACGAGGAGGAGAAGTGCCAGGCCGAGTTCGGGTGCACCCCGGTCGAGTACGCGGAGAAGCTCGGCTGGCTGGGTGAGGACGTGTGGTTCGCCCACGCGGTGCACCTGTCCGACACCGCGATCGCCCGGATCGCGGCCACCGGCACCGGCATCGCGCACTGCCCGACCTCCAACGCCCGTCTGGGCGCGGGGATCTGTCGGGTGACCGAGCTGCTGGAGGCGGGGGCCCGGGTGGGCCTGGGCGTGGACGGCCCGGCCTCCAGCGAGCTCACCGGCCTGGCCGGGGAGATGCACCAGGCGCTGCTCATGGCCCGTGCCCGCAAGGGCCCGCAGGCGCTGAGCGCCCGCCAGGCGCTGGAGATGGCGACCCTGGGCGGCGCCCGTGTCCTGGGCCGCGACGCCGAGCTCGGTTCGATCACCGTGGGCAAGGTCGCCGACATCGCCCTGTGGCGGGTGGACGGCTTCGGTTACGACGTGATCGACGACCCGGTGGTGGCCGCGGTCTTCGGCCCCACCCCTCCCCTGGAGCGGCTCCTCGTCGGCGGGAACACCGTCGTCGACCGCGGCCAGCTCCGGACCCTCTCCGCCGACACCGCGGCCGCGCGCGGTCGCGCCGCGCACCGCGCCCTGCTTCAGGAGGCGAGCCTTTAGATGGCGACGACGACCACCCGGACGGTCACGGACCTGTCCAGCACCACCAAGGACGGGCTGGGGTCCAGCCCGCTGCGCCCCGACGGCACCCTGAAGGTGACCGGGGAGTTCGCCTACTCCTCGGACATGTGGATGGAGGACATGCTGTGGGGGATGACCCTGCGCAGCCCCCACCCGCACGCGAGGATCCTGGGCATCGACATCACCGAGGCGCTCAAGGTCCCCGGCGTGGAGGCCGTGCTCACGCACGAGGACGTGCCCGGCGCCAAGCGCTACGGCCTGGAGTACAAGGACCAGCCGGTGCTGGCCTTCGGCAAGGTGCGCTACAAGGGTGAGCCGGTGGCCCTCGTGGCCGCCGACCACCCGGAGACCGCCCGCCGCGCTCTGGAGCGGATCAAGGTCGACTACGAGGTCCTGCCCCCGGTCAGCGACTCGCGGCGGGCCGCCCTCGACCCCGAGTACCCGCTGGTGCACGAGGAGGGCAGCCTCAAGATCCACGAGGAGTACCACCAGTCCGGCAACCGGGTCCGCTACCAGCCCATCCGCACCGGCGGGTTCCGGGACGTGGCCGGGAGCGAGGACCGGGAGCGGGAGGTCCTTCAGGCCCTGCGCGCCCAGGCCGACGCGGTCGTGGAGACCGAGTACGAGGTCGGCATGCAGGACCAGGCGTTCCTGGGCCCCGAGTCCGGCCTGGCCGTCCCCGAGGAGGACGGCGGCGTCCACATCTACGTCGCCACCCAGTGGCTGCACAGCGACCTCTGGCAGATCGTGCCCTGCCTGGGCCTGCCCGAGGACAAGGTGCGGATGACCATGGCGGGGGTCGGCGGGGCCTTCGGCGGCCGCGAGGACCTGTCGATGCAGATCCACGGTGCCATGCTCGCCCTGCGCACCGGCAAGCCGGTCAAGATCGTGTACAACCGCGAGGAGTCGTTCTACGGCCACGTGCACCGGCACCCGGCCAAGATGCGCTTCGAGCACGGCGCCAAGGCCGACGGAACGCTGCTGTACGCCACGCTGGAGATCATCGTGGACGGCGGCGCCTACGCCTCGGCGACGCCCGCTGTGGTGGGTGTGGCCTCCTCGCTGGGCATCGGCCCCTACGAGGTGCCCCACGTGCTCGTGGACGCCTACGGGGTGTACACCACCAACCCGCCGTGCGGCGCGATGCGCGGTTTCGGTGCGGTCCAGGCGTGCTTCGGCTACGAGTCGCAGATGGACAAGCTCGCGGAGAAGCTGGGCATGCACCCGGTGGACCTGCGGATCAAGAACGCCATGTCGCAGGGTTCGCGGATCATCACGGGCCAGGAGCTGCACAGCCCGCTGCCGATGGCGGAGATGCTCCAGCGCGCCCGCGACCTGCCGATGCCGGTCGACCGGTCCGAGCTGCCCGACCCCGCCGACCTGCGCACCCTTCCGGGTGGCGTGGCCGGTACCACGCACGGCGAGGGTGTCGTGCGCGGTGTGGGCTACGGCGTGGGCCTGAAGAACCTGTGCTTCTCGGAGGGCTTCGACGACTACTCCACCGCACGTGTGCGGATGGAGATCGTGGCCGGTGAGCCGATCGTGCTCGTGCACACGGCGGCCGCCGAGGTCGGCCAGGGCCTGGTCACCGTCAAGGGCCAGATCGCCCGCACCGAGCTGGGTGTGGAGAAGGTGGTCATCAACCCGTCCGACACCGGGGTGGGTTCGGCCGGTTCCTCCTCCGCCTCCCGCCAGTCGTACATGACCGGTGGTGCGGTGAAGCTGGCCTGTGAGGCCGTGCGCGAGTCGGTGTTCGCCTTCGCCCGCGAGCGCGGTGTGGTCCCGGCCGACCGGCACGACGCGGACCTGTCCCTGGTGGGCGGCAAGCTGGTCTCGGCCACCGACGGCGTGCTGACGTCGCTGGCCGACCTGCTCGGCGACTCCGCGAGCGGTGGCACGGTGGTGGAGGAGACCCGCGAACACCACCACCGTCCGACCGAGATGATCGACCCGGTCCTGGGCCAGGGTGACTCGCACACCCAGTTCGGCATGTGCGTGCACCGCGCCGTGGTGGACGTGGACGTGGAGCTCGGCCTGGTCAAGGTCGTGGCCCTGGACGCGGTGCAGGACGTCGGCAAGGTACTGCACCCCCAGCAGCTGGCCGGTCAGATCCAGGGCGCCTCGACCCAGGGTCTGGGTCTGGCGCTGATGGAGGAGATCCAGGTCAAGGACAGCGTGATCCGGAACCCGTCGTTCACGGACTACCTGATCCCGACCATCCTGGACACCCCGCCGATGCGGATCGACGTCCTGGAGCACCCCGACCCGCGCGCCCCCTACGGGCTGCGCGGCGCGGGTGAGCCGCCGACCCTGTCCTCGACCCCGGCGATCGTGGCCGCGGTCCGCGACGCCACCGGCCGTGCGCTGACGCACGCGCCGGTGCGCCCCGAGGACATCGTCGGTATCGAGCTCTGACGCGGGCGGCGGGGGGG
>NZ_ANBC01000165.1 GCF_000341125.1 Nocardiopsis lucentensis DSM 44048
GCCACCGGTCACGCCCAGCCCCCCAGAACCGCCCGCCCCGGATCCGCCGGCGCCCTCGGCACCGGGGCGGGTGCCCAGTAGGACAGCGTCGTCCTGCGCCTCCCATTGGTTGGCTACCTTACGTAGCAATCCCCCCACGCATGGTGTTTCCCATGCTCATATCCCTCCAGGAGGGGACATGACACAAGTCGACACCTCCGGCTCGCGCGACGCGCAGGCCGCACCGGCTCGC
>NZ_ANBC01000166.1 GCF_000341125.1 Nocardiopsis lucentensis DSM 44048
GTGAGCGCGGTTCCACCATCGGACAGGAGGTCCGGGGCGGGCTCACCACCTTCATGGCGATGGCCTACATCATCGTCCTGAACCCGATCATCCTCAGCGGCGTGGAGGACGCCGCCGGCAACACCCTGGACCCGGCTCAGCTGACCACGATGACGGCGCTGTCCGCGGGCCTGGTCACCATCATGATGGGTGTGGTGGGCCGCGCCCCGATCGCCTGCGCCGCGGCGCTGGGCGTGAGCGCCGTGGTCGCCTACGTGGCCGCGCCCGTCATGACCTGGTCCGAGGTCATGGGCCTGGTGGTCTGGCAGGGGATCGTGATCATCCTGATGGTGGTCACCGGTGTACGGACCGCGGTGATGAACGCGCTGCCGCACAACCTCAAGATCGCCATCGGCGTCGGCATCGGTATGTTCGTCTGCCTCATCGGGCTCAAGAACGCCGGTTTCGTCAGCGCGGGCGGCGCGCTGCTGACGCTCGGCGGCCCCGACTCCGGCGGTCACCTGAACGGCTGGCCGATCCTGGTGTTCGTGGCCGGTCTGGTCCTGTCCGCGATTCTCCTGGCACGCAATGTCACGGGCGCCATCTTCTACGGGATCGTCGGCGCCACCCTGCTGGGCATCGTCCTCCACTACGCCTTCGGCCTCGACGGCTCCGCCTGGGGCGGGCAGGGCTGGGGCGGTTCCAGCCCCGAGCTGCCCGGCAACCCGGTGGCGCTGCCCGACTTCGGTCTGCTCTTCCAGGTGGACATGCTCGGCGCCTGGACGTCGGCCGGCCCGACCACGGCCGGTGTCATCCTCTTCACCATGGTCCTGGCCGGGTTCTTCGACGCGCTCGGCACCATCCTGGCGATCGGCGCCAAGGCCAACATCGCCGACTCCAGCGGCCAGATGCCCCGGGTCAACCAGATCCTGGTCACCGACGGGTCCGGCGCCGTGGTCGGTGGTCTGACCAGCTCCTCGGCGACTCTGGTGTTCGTCGAGTCCACGGCCGGTGTGAGCGAGGGCGCGCGGTCCGGTCTGGCGAGCGTGGTCACGGGGGCCCTGTTCCTGAGCGCGGTCTTCTTCGCCCCGGTGTTCGCGATCGTCCCGACGCAGGCGGCCTCGGTGGCCATGGTCCTCGTCGGCGTCATGATGATGACGCACATCAGGGACATCGACTGGTCGGACATCTCGATCGCGATCCCCGCCTTCCTGACGATCGCGATGATGCCGTTCGCCTTCGACATCGCGACCGGCATCGGGATCGGCGTCATCGCCTACACCGTGGTCCGCTCCGCCCAGGGCAAGCACAAGGAGGTCCACTGGCTGATGTGGGTCCTGTCGGCGGTGTTCGCGTTCCACTTCGCGATGCACGCCCTCGGCCTGGAGTAGTCTCCTCCCCTCCCCCCGCCTCGGGCCGCCGCGCACTCCGGATGCGCGGCGGTCCGACGCTCGTGTTCGGGCGAAATGCGTGGATACCGCCCCCGGTGACGAGAAAAAGTGATGATACTGCGACCTCCGGGTAAGGATCCTCTCCGCTCCGCCCGACGTCACAGAAGTGGACAGGCCGCGTTCCGGCGGCTCCCCCACCCTCGGACAGGCGCGCACGATGACCACTCCGCTCGGTTCCTCGGACCCCGAACGCATCGGTCCCTACACACTTTCGGCCCGTATCGACGGCGGCGGCCAGGGCATGGTCTACCTGGGCCACGCTCAGGACGGCACGCCCGCCGCCGTCAAGGTCCTGACTCCGTCCTGGGGTGACGACACGCGCCAGCGCGCGCGGTTCGCCCAGGAGTTGGCGGCGGCCCGCAGGGTCGCGCCGTTCTGCACGGCCGCGGTCCTGGACGCCGACATGGACGGCCCGGTGCCCTACATCGCCAGCGAGTACGTCCCCGGCCCGACCCTGCGCTCGGCGGTGCGCGACGGGGGCCCGCGCGAGGGCGCGGTGCTGGACCGGCTGGCGATCGCCACGGTCACGGCGCTGACGGCGGTGCACGAGGCCGGAGTGGTGCACCGCGACGTCAAGCCGGGCAACGTCATCCTCGGCCCGGACGGGCCCCGGGTGATCGACTTCGGCATCGCCCGCCTGGACGACGCCACGCGGCACACCACGGGTGTGGTGGGCACACCGGCCTACATGTCACCCGAGCAGGTCCGGGGCCAGACGGTGGGACCGGCCAGCGACGTGTTCTCCTGGGCCGCCGTGATCGCCTTCGCGGCCACGGGGCGGCACGCCTTCCCCGGGGAGACCACGATGGAGGTGGTCGACCGGGTACTGCGCGACGCGCCGGACCTGGAGGGTGTCCCCGACCGGCTGCGCCCGGTGCTGGAGCGCTGTATGGACAAGGATCCCGCGGCCCGCCCCCGGGCCGTGGACGTGCTGGGCACGCTGCTTGGCACCGGCCCCGCCACGGCGCCCCTGGCGCCGACCGCCGTGCTGGAACAGGCGGCCAC
>NZ_ANBC01000167.1 GCF_000341125.1 Nocardiopsis lucentensis DSM 44048
GTCACCGACGACGGCCCCTGGGCACGTGGCGCCCCGCGTGGCACGCCCCCGGGGGACGCGTCCGGAAGCGACACCACCTCACGTGAGCGGACCACGCGCGGTGGGGCCCCGATCGGTGTTCCCGTGGGCGACACGGCCGCGGAGGGCACGGCAGCGGACGCCGCGGGGGCGAACGAGACCCACGCGGGTGACACGGTCCGGGGGGACGGGTCACCGCGGGACGGGGACGATCCGGTCACGGGGGCGTCGACCCCCCGGCGCCTCCCCCGGCGTTCCGGCGGTCGTCGGCGCGGGCACGGGGCGTATGGCGGTGGCCTGACCCGGGCCGCCGCCACCGTGGTCATGGTCGCGCTCGGTGCCCTGCTGCTGGTGGCCTACAGCCAGGGCGGGTTCCCCGAGATCGTTCCCACCGGTTCCACCCCCTCCGACGCTCCGGTCGAGGTTCCGGCGACCGTCGAGGAAGGGGAGCCGGTCGGCGAGGTGGACCAGGTCGGCGACCAGGGAACCGCGGACCAGGAGCCCGTGGAGGAGGGTACGGACGACCCCGCCGAGGGGGCGGGCACGGACTGCGCCGCCGACCCCCACGCGCCAGGCTGCCCCTCGGAGGAACCCTGCGTCGCCGACGACTGCTCCGGGAGCGGGGAGGGGACCGACGATCCCAGCGACGACCCGACCGACGGCGGCACCGACGGCGGGGAGGACCCCGACGACGACCCGAGCGGGGACCCCGGGGACGGGACCGGCACCGGGGAGGACCCGGGGGACGGGACCGGGGGCGAGGACCCCGGTGAGGACCCCGGGGGCGAGGACCCGGGCGAGGGCGGGGGCGGGGACCCCTCGCCGCCCACGCTCGACGAACCCGCCTTCGAGCCGGTCTGGCCCGTGCCCGGCGACTGACCGGCCGAGGTTCGGTAAGGACATGACACGGCGCGCGTGTCGACCCGTTGGTCGGCGCACGCGCCGTCTATTTCTTTGACACGGGTGAACCCCCGACCTATGTTGTCAATGACAACTTTACGCCTCGACCAGGGACGGCCACATGGACCTGGAAGTCAACGGCTCACCCGCCCCGGCTTCGGACACGCCGGGCGCGACCGCCGCCGAGCACATCCGCGACCGGCTCGGGTTGACCGGCACCAAGATCGCGTGCGGGGACGGGGTGTGCGGCGCCTGCACCGTGCTGCTCGACGGCTCGCCCACCGTCTCCTGCCTCCTGCCCGCCGACGCGCTGCCCGGTCGTTCCGTGACGACGGTGGAGGGCCTGGGCGGAACCCATCCGGTCCAGCGCGCCTTCGCCGCCCACGACGGCCTCCAGTGCGGCTACTGCACGCCGGGGTTCGTCGTGGAGGCGGCCACGTTCACCGACGCCTGGCGCGCCGAGCACGGCGACGTGCGCCCCGACCGCGACACCGTCGCCGACGCCCTGTCCGGCCACCTGTGCCGGTGCGGCGCCTACGAGGGGATCTTCTCCGCCGTGGCCGCCGCCTGCGCCGGGGAGTTCGACACCGAGCCCGAGCAGGACCCGCCGCGCGCCGACGCCCTGGACAAGGTCACCGGTCGCGCGAGGTTCACCGTCGACCGCACGCCGCCGGGGTGTTGGGAGAGCGTGTTCGTCCGCTCGACCCTTCCCCACGCCCGGATCCGCTCCGTCGACCCGGCTGGGGCGCGCACGGAGTCCGGAACCGGTCCGGACACCGCGCCGGTGCTCGTCGACCTGCTGGGCGAGGAGCGCGTCGTGCGCTACGCGGGCCAGCCGATCGCCGTCGTGGCCGCGCCCACCGGTGCCGAGGCCCGAGCCGCCGCCGAGGCGGTGCGCGTGGACTACGACCCGCTGCCCGCGGTCTTGACCCGGGAAGCGGCCCTGGCACCCGGCGCTCCCATGCTCTACCCCACGAAGGAGGAGCAGAAGGCGGCTCCCGCCTACGCCGAGGGGGTGGCGATGCCCGCGTCCTGGCGCGGCAACCTCCGGGGCCCGTTCACACTCGGCTGGCGCCGTGGCACCGCCCTCAAACGGCTGCGCGCGGCCGGACGCGCGAACGACCCCCGCCTGGTCGCGGAGGAGTACACCACCTCCGCCCAGCTGCACACCTCGTTGGAACCGCACGCGTGCGTGGCCGACTGGGCCGCCGACGGCCACCTGACCATGTACATGTCCACCCAGGCGGTCAGCGAGATAGCCACCGCGGTCGCCGAACGCTGGGGCCTGCCCCGCGACCGGGTACGCGTGATCACCGAGTACGTGGGCGGCGGGTTCGGCGCCAAGGCGTCCCTGTCGACCGACATCGTGGCCTCGGTCGAGCTGTCCAGGCTCGCCCAGGCCCCGGTACGCGTCGCGTTCACCCGCGCCGAGGAGCTGACCGACGCCGGATACCGGCCCGGCACCCGCACCCGCGTGGCGCTGCTCGCCGACGACAAGGGCGACCTGGCGGCGATGAGCGTGGACTCCTACGGTGACGGCGGGGTGTCCTACGGGTCGATGACCGCCATGCTCGCGGCGTTGATGTACGGGCGCACCCCCCGCCGGACGCGGGACTACGACGTGGTGACCAACCACCCGCCGGGTTCCCCGTTCCGCGGCCCGGGCGGACCGCCGATGGCCTTCGCCCTGGAACAGGCGGGG
>NZ_ANBC01000168.1:0-13874 GCF_000341125.1 Nocardiopsis lucentensis DSM 44048
TGGGCGAGGACCCGCTGAGCCTGCGGCGGCGCTGGGACGGCAACGCCCGTCGCAAGGCCCTGTACGACGAGGTCGCCACCCTGCCGCTGTGGACCGACCGTCCCCGGGGCAGGCGCACCGGCCGGTTCCGCCGAGGCGTGGGACTGGCCGCGAGCAACTGGCTGTTCGTCGTCAGCCCGCAGTCGAAGGTGGAGCTGACGGTCGAGAACGGCACGGTGGTGGTCAGGTCGGCCACCCAGGACATCGGCACCGGTATCCGCACGATCCTGCGCGACGTGGTCGCCGACCGGCTCGGAGCGCCGCCGTCGTCGCTGCGGGTGGAGATCGGCGACAGCGACTCGGTGCACGGCTCCGGCGCGGGCGGCAGCAGGACCACCAACTCCATGGGCCCGGCCGCCGCCGAGGCCGCCGACGCACTGCGTTCGGCGCTGCGCGAGCACTCGACGCGGATCCCGGCCGCCGGCCCCGTCCCGGAGCTGGCGCTGAAGGAGGCGCTCGCCGCGGCGGACGGGGTCCGCGTGGTCGGCGGACGGAACCTGGACCGCTGGGAGCGGATGTCCACGCTCCTGTCCGGCGGCGGGGACATGGCGATGGGCCGGGGGCTCATCGGCGCCGTCCACGTCATGGAGGTGGAGGTCGACACCCTGCTCGGGCGGGTGCGGCCGACCAACTGCTGGGCCGGGATCGCGGCCGGCCGGATCTACTCCGAGCGCCTGGCCCGCAACCAGTGCGAGGGCGCGGTGGTCCAGGGCGTGGGCTACGCGCTGTTCGAGGAACGGCGCGACGACCCCGCCACCGGGGCGGTGCTGACCCAGAACATGGAGGACTACCGCATCCCGGGACTGGGTGACGTGCCCGAGACCGAGGTGTACTTCCACGAGCAGGGCTACGAGCACGTGCCCGGAGGCGGCGTGGGGTTGGGCGAGGTCTCCACCGTCGGCGTGTCCGCGGCCGTGGCCAACGCCGTGTTCGACGCCACCGGCTGGCGCCCGCGCGACCTGCCCATCCGCCCGGACCGACTGATCGAGGGACTGCGATGACCACGACGCGACCGAGTGACCTGGACACCGCCCTGGCCGGGCTGGAGGCGACGGGGGCCCGGCCCCGGGCCGGGGGCACCGACCTGACCGCGTGCCTGGCCCACGGGGTGCTCGCCCCGGGACCGGTGGTGGACCTGACCGGGGTCCCGACCCTGCGCGGGATCGACTGGAGGAAGGACGGATCAGCCCGGGTGGGCGCGCTGACCAGCGTGCACGAGCTGTCCGCCGACCCCCGGCTGCGCGAGGCCTACCCCGCCCTGGCGCGCACGGCGGGGGCCCTGGCCACACCCCAGATCCGCGGGGCGGCCACCCTGGGCGGCAACCTCCTCCAGCGCAACCGGTGCTGGTACCTGCGCAACCCGGCCTTCGACTGCTTCCAGACCGGCGGCGACTCCTGCCCCGCCCGGGAGGGCGACCACCTGCTCGGGGTCGTGGTGGACCAGGGCCCGTGCGTGGCCCCGCACCCGTCGACGGTGGCCGTGGCCCTGGTGGCCTACGACGCCGTGGCGGAGATCGCGGGCGACGGGACCGGGGACGGAGCCGGAACCCGTGAGCGACCGGTGGCGGAGCTGTACGACGCGACCGACCCCGCCCGGGACCACGTCCTGGACCCGTCGCAGGTGCTGGTGGCGGTGTCGCTGCCCGCGCCGACACCCGGTGAGCGGGCCGCCTACCTGCGGGCGACCGGGCGCTCACGCGCCGAGTGGCCGCTCGTGGAGGCGACGGTCCGCCTGGCGTGCGCGGACGGCGGCGAGGGGCCGGTGGAGTCGGCGGCGGTCGCGGTCGGGGGCGTGGCACGCACCCCGCTCCGGTTGCCCGAGGTGGAGAACGCGCTGGTCGGCGCGCTCCCCGGAGCCGAACCGGGCGCGGCGGTCGACGAGGCGCTGGAGGGGCTGGCGGACCTGTGCTCCCCGCTGCCCGGCACCCGGTACAAGGTCCCCCTGCTCCGGGACACCGTCCGCGCCGGGGTCGAGCAGGCCCTGGGCTTCGCGCGGGCCTGACGCGCGGTCCCGGCCCCGGGTCGGCCCCGCCAGGAGCCGGCCCGGGGCCGCCGCTCAGTACCGGGTGCCGACGGCGGTGGGCAGGTCGTCGAGTTCGCGCAGGTCCTCAGGGGTCAGGTCGAGGTCGGCGGCTCCAGCGTTGTCGTGCAGGTAGGCCGACTTCTTCGTGCCGGGGATGGGGATGACGTGGTCGCCCTGGGCGAGGGTCCAGGCGATCGCGACCCGGGCGGGCGTGGTGCCGTGCCGCTCGGCGACGCGCCGCACCACATCCACGAGGGCCTGGTTGCGGCGGATGGCCTCCTCCTGGAAGCGCGGCTGGCGGGCGCGCAGGTCGCCTTCCTCCAGGCCCTCGGCGGTGACCGTACCGGTGAGGAAGCCGCGTCCCAGCGGGGAGAAGGGGACGAAGACCGCGCCGTGCTCGGCACACCAGCCGACGACGTCACCGGGGCCTTCGCCGTCGTTGGCCACACCCCCGAAGCCGCCCGCGCTGCCACCCGCGGCGCCCTGGGCGTCGCGGGTCCACAGCGACAGCTCCGACTGGATCGCCGCGACGGGGTGGACGGCGTGCGCCTCGTCGGCCTGGGCGCGGGTGACCTCCGACAGCCCGAGGTGGCCGACCTTGCCCTGGGCGACCAGTTCGGCCATGGCGCCCCAGGTCTCGGCGAGGGGGACCTCGGGGTCGACGCGGTGGAGGTAGTACAGGTCGACGCTGTCGGTGCCCAGGCGGCGCAGGCTCTCGTCGAGGGAGCGGCGGACGTGGTCGGGTCCGCCGTCCCGGTGCATGGCCAGGGTCGCGGCGTCGTCCATGACCAGACCGGTCTTGGTGGCCAAAACGACCCGGTCGCGGATGCCCTTGAGCGCGCGGCCCGCCAGTTCCTCGTTGTGGCCGCCGCCCGAGACCNCGAGGTCGACGGCCTCGCGGATCAGCTCCACCGACCGGGCGTCATCGCGTTCGGAGGCCGAGTAGGCCCAGCTCATGCCCATGAGGCCGAGCCCGACCCGGCCGACCGGTCTCCCCTGGAACTCGCGTGTGCGCATGTGGCTCGCCTTCCGTCACTTCAGCGGTGCGCGGGGCCGGGGCGGTGGGTCCGTGGGGCGCGTGTCCCGTCCCCCGCGCGTGAGGGGGTCTGCGGCGCGAACACTACCACCCGAGGCGTTCGACATCTGAATACCATCAGCATGCGAACGACTGGCCGCAGCCGAACCCGACCCCGTGGGCGCCCCGATGTCCGCGAGTGCTCAGGAGGCGAAGGGCCGAGCGAAACCGGACTAGTCTCCGGTGGGGATGGGAAGCCCCGTCAGGTCGAGGCCCCCCGTCGGCTCTCCGTCACCGTGAAACATCCACAGGGAGCCCGGGGCCCCCGCGTCCGGCCCGGTGCCTGCCGGGCTCGGGCGCACGATCACGTCGGCCAGACCGTCACCGTCGGCGTCGAGTGCCCGGATCCGGGTGCCGGGCCAGCGGTAGTGGTCGAACCGGTCCATCTCCGCGGGCGGGGGGACGGGCGCCCCGGCCTCCTCCGCGCCGTATCGGAGTGCGCCGTCCCCGCTGAGCCCCTCGGGGCCGCCCCTGAGTACCACGACGTCCCCGGCGTCGAAGGGCGCGTCCGAGGCGGGGCGCATCACCGCGGCCACGACGTCCGTGTAGCCGTCGCCGTCCACGTCCCCCGCGGCGAGTTCGTGGGCGAACTGGTCACCGTCGAACGACGCCCCCGGCACGCCTTCACTGTCCAGGTTCAGGGGAGTGCTCCGCTCACCCGGACCGCTCGCAGAGCCGTACACGACCACGATCTCGCCGGGGATGTACGGCGGGTTCTCGACGCTGCGGCCGACGTGCCGCAGCACCAGATCGCCGTACCCGTCGCCGTTGACGTCGGCGACCGTGCCCTGGTCCGCCGTCGGGAGCGGTTCGGCGCCCTCGTACTCCTCGAACCCGTCGGCCGACCCCAGCCAGACCCGGGTCGGGTGGGCCATCTCCTCGAAGGAGGCGAAACCGATCAGGTCCGTCACACCGTCGCCGTTCACGTCACCGGAGGTCAGCCTGAGCTCGTCACCGCCCTGCCCGCTGGGCACGTCGCCCACGCGATCGGGTTCCCACTCCCGGGAGAAGGGGCCGTACAGGAGACCGAACCCCCCCGCCCCCATGTCAGCGTTGGGGTCGAGGCGAACGAGGTCGGGGTACCCGTCGCCGTCGAAGTCGCCGACGGCGTCCACGTAGCCGGACGGGACGTCCGCCCCGAGTGGGACTCCCACACCGAGACCGTCCGCGCTCCCCCACAGCAGGATCGGCCCCCGCTCCCCGGCCTCCTCGACCCCCTGGTCTCCAGCGTTGACGACCAGATCGGTGAACCCGTCACCGTCCAGGTCCCCGGTGAGGGTACCGGGGCTGAGCCAGGTGCGGCCGCCGAACCGGTCGTCCTGCGCGACCGCTCCCGGCACGCCCTCGTCGGCGCGGGAGATCACCCGGGCCGACGAGAGGTCGGGACCGTCGGCCGAACCGGGGACGACGGCGACGACCCCGGCGTTCGGTCTCCCGCCGACCTCGACACCGGGCAGACCGAGGACCAGGTCGTCGAACCCGTCGCCGTCGAAGTCCACCCGTGAGAGTCGGGACGGCCCGGGGGACGGCCGCTCCTCCGGCGGGGCTTCCTCGTCCGGTGCCCCGCATCCGGCGACGGTCAGGGCGAGCACGGCGGCGGTGGCCCTGACACGGGCGCGGGGAGCGGGGGGCATCGGGTCCTTTTCCGGATCAGCCGCGCAGCAGCGCCTGGTGGGCCAGCTCCCGGCACACGACCGCGAAGTCCAGCCCGGCCGAGGCCGCCGCCATCGGGAAGGTCGAGGTCTCGGTGAGGCCGGGGGCGACGTTGGTCTCCAGGAAGGTGACCCGGCCGTCCTCGCCGACGATGAGGTCGGTGCGCGACAGGTCGCGCAGCCCCAGCACGCGGTGGGCGGTCAGGGCGACCTCGGTGGCGGCCGCGACGGCGTCGGCGTCCAGGCGGGCCGGGCAGAAGAACTCGGTGCGCCCGGCGGTGTAGCGCGCCGCGTAGTCGTAGACCCCGCCGTCGGGCACGATCTCCACCGGCGGCAGCGCCACGGGGCCCTCGCCCGTGTCGAGCACGCCCACCGCCAGCTCGGTGCCCTGGATCTGCTCCTCCACGAGCGCGGAGTCGCTGTAGGCGAAGCAGGACACCAGGGCGGCGGACAGGTCGTGCAGCGTCGTGACCGGCGCGGCGCCGAACGCCGAGCCGCCCCGGTCGGGCTTGACGAACAGGGGCAGGCCCAGGCGGTCGGCCATGCGCGCCAGCAGCGCTGGGGCGCCCAGGTCGTGGAAGGCCGACTTGGGCAGGGTCGCCCCGCGCGGGACGCGCACCCCCTCGGCCGCCAGCAGCGCCTTGGCCGTGGGCTTGGAGTAGGCCAGGCGGCACGCGTCCGGGCGGGCCCCCACGTAGGGCACCCCCACCAGCTCCAGGACCTCGCGGATCGCGCCGTCCTCGCCCGCCGCGCCGTGCAGGACGGGGAAGACCACCTGTGGCGGGGGGTCGGACAGCCGATCCAGGAGGGCGGCGTCGACGTCGGCGACCTGGACCTCCACGTCCAGTCGGCGCAGCGCCTCGGCGACGCCGCGCCCGGAGTGGACGCTCACCTCGTGTTCGGGGGACAGTCCCCCGGCGAGAACGAGAACGCGGTCAAGGTCTGCCACGGCGCGGACCTCCTCATGTGGTGCTGGCATAGTGCGGGTGCCCTAAGGGGGTCAGGGCAGGTCGGGGGTGGGGGCCTGGTGGCCCTCTGTGGGCGGGGCCAGGGTGCTGCCGAAGGTATCACGCAGGTCGAGTTCGCCCTCGATCGCTCCGACGAGGCGGCGCACGCCCTCCCGGATCTGCTCCGGGGTCGGATAGCAGAAGCTCAGCCGCATGTCGGCGCGGCCTCGGCCGTCGGCGAAGAAGCCGGTCCCCGGGACGTAGGCGACGCGCTCGGCCACGGCTCGGGGCAGCATGGCCTTGGCGTCGATGCCCTCGGGCAGGGTGGCCCAGACGAAGAAGCCGCCCTCGGGCCGGGTCCAGGTGCACCCGGCGGGCATCATCGCCTCGAGGGCGCCGAGCATGGCGTCGCGACGCTCGCCGTACATGGTGTTGAACGTCTTGATCTGCTCGCGCCAGGGGAAGGTGCGCAGGTAGCGGCGCACGACCAGCTGGTTGAACGTGGAGTGGCTGAGCATCGCCGACTCGGCGGCCAGGACCAGCTTGGCGCGCACGGGCGCGGGGGCCAGCGCCCAGCCGATGCGCAGTCCGGGCGAGAGGGTCTTGGACAGCGATCCGAGGTAGATGACGTTGCCCGTGCCCTGGGCGTAGAGGGTGGGCTGGGGGTCGCCGTCGTAGCGCAGCAGGCCGTAGGGGTTGTCCTCGACCACGAGCACGTCGTGGCGCTCGCAGATCTCCAGGACCCGGGCGCGGCGCTCGGCGGTCATGGTGATGCCCGCCGGGTTCTGGAAGTTGGGGATGGTGTAGAAGAACTTCACCCTGCGGCCCTCGCGCGCGGCGCGGGTGAGCGCCTCGTCGAGTTCCTCGGGCAGGACGCCGTTCTCGTCCATGGCCACGTGGCGGATGTCGGCCTGGAAGGCGGCGAAGGTGTTGATGGCGGTGACGTAGGTGGGCGCCTCGCACAGGACGACGTCGCCGGGGTCGACGAAGACGCGGGTGATGAGGTCGAGGGCCTGCTGGGAGCCGACGGTGACGATGACGTCGTCGGGGCTGGCGGTGATGCCCTCCAGCGTCATGTAGTCGCAGATCTGCTCGCGCAGGACGGGGTCGCCCTGGGCGGATCCGTACTGGAGGGCGGCCTGGCCCTCCTCGGCGACCACGTCGCGGACGAGTTCGCCGATCTGGTCGAGCGGGAGCGCCGCGACGTTGGGCATGCCTCCGGCCAGGGAGACGACCTCGGGCCGGGACGCGACGGCGAAGAGTGCGCGGACCTCCGATGCGACCATGCCCTGTGCTCGGTGTGCGTAGCGGCCGAGGTGCGGGTCGATGCGCGAGCCTTGTACGGGCTGCTGGTCTCGGTGGTCAGCGGACACGGTCCACCTCCGGAAGGAAGGTCGGTCGGGTGGCCCACGGGTGGAACGCGGGGCCGGTCGCGGTCCCCTGTTCGACGCCATGCGCCGCCCCCTGGTTCACACGGCGCCCCGGGCGGTGCCGGAACGCGTGCGGCGGTCGGGTCGGGTGGTCCGGGCGTGTTCCCGGACCGGTAAATGCACCGAGTGTAGCCCAGCGGGGTTTCGTCTCCGCCACGAGCTGCCCGTTTCGCGCCGTTCGCCACACACGCGGTGCCCGTCCGGTCGTGGACCGGAGTTCGTGGTCCGTTCGAGCCGTGTCCCCGGGAAGGTACCCACACTCGGCACGGATGGCGCACCCCGATGACCAGAACATGAAGCACTTTTTCACCTATTGCCGCGAGTCGGACATAGGGCACATAGCAAACATCAGTGACATTGGTCTCGTGGGACACCTCCGGGTGCACACGTACCCGGCCCGGCGACCCAGGGGGAAGTATGAGAGTCCGCGCCACCGCCGTCCTCACTCCGCTGGCCTGTCTGGCCCTGGCGGGTGTGCTCACGACCGCCTGCTCCACCGACGACGCACGCGTGGAACGGGCGCGGGCCGCGAGGGAGGAGATGGCGCGGGCCGCCGGCGCACTGTCGGTCACGGCCCTGCGCCCCGCGGCCGAACGTGCCTTCGCCCGTGCGGGGCACCCGATCGACGGGGTCCTGGCCTGCGCGAACGAACCGCCGATCACCCCCTCGGGCAGCGAGGCGGACCAGCGGTCGGCGGAGGCCGACGAACGGGCGGAGCACGGGACCGATGAAAGGACCGTGCGAGTGCACTGCACGGGCACGACCCGCGACGGGGAGAGCGTGCGCTTCGAGGGGCGCCTCAGTCCACGGACCCTGGCCGAGCGGGAGACGGGCGACGAGGGGCTGCGGGGAGCGTTCAACGGAAGCGTCGGCGGCGCCGAGGTCTTCGCGATGGACTGCTTCCAGTGCGCGCCCGCTCTGGCGGGGGACACCGCCGGGGCGACGGAGCGCGAGGCGGGCGGGGCCGGAACCGCCGAAGACCCCGTCTCCTCCGGGGGTTGACCCCGGTGACGAGGTGACGGCGCGCCCCCGAGGAGCCACCTCGGGGGCACGCCGTGCGGTCGGTGCGTCCAGGGAGCTCCCCCCGTCACCCTGGACCACCTGCGGTCCGCTCGCGCGTTCGTCTCCGCCTGGCAACCCCCCTCAAGGCTCCGATGGCCGCGAACGCCGCGCACACCGTGCCGTTCCGCGCCGCGCCCTCTCACGCCCGGCACGGACGGCCGTGCGGACCGCGTGAGAACAGTCCACACCATCCCCGCCGACCAGGCAACGGTTGCACTAGGTTGCGATCCCCCCACCCGTCGCGACGAACCCGGGGCGTCCCGGGTCGGCCAGCCTGAGGGCGCGTACCCCGGGGGCGAGCGACCCGGGCAACAGGTCCACGCGCTCACTCGGCCACCCGACCCGCACCTGTACCTCCTCGCTGAAACGGTAGGGGCGGCTCTCCACGATGCCGCCCAGGTGACGCCTGAGCCGGGACAGCTCGGCGCGCACGGTCACCACGTTGCCCGCGGCCCCGAACACGTCCTCGGACAGCTGGGCCGCCGTGCGCCCCTCCCGGTGAACGGCCAGGATCAGCAGGAGTTCGGCGTGGCGAGGGGTGAGCCGGTGCGTCCACTCGCCGCTGGGACCGGCGACGGTGACCGCGGGGGAGGCCGCCCGGGACAGCTCCAGCGTGACCGTCGTGGGCGCGGCCGACTCCTCCGAGCGGGGGCGGACCAGCCAGCCGCCGGGCAGCGGTTCGAGCGTGCACTCGCCCAGGGCGGGCAGCCAGGCGGCGCCGTTCTCGCGTTGGGTGGGCAGCAGCACGCGGCGGACCGGGTCCATGTGCACGGCGGCCGCGGTCCATCCGGCCTCGTCCACGACCAGGGCGGGCCCGGCCATCCGGGCGAGCATGGGCGCGGCCACCGTCCGCAGCCGTTCCAGGTGTTCGTGGTGGATGCTCTGCAGGTGCGCCTCGGCCAGCTGGGCGACCGTGTTCACCAGGGCCAGGGTGGAGGGGTGGATGGTCGAGACCGGCCCGGTGACGTCGATCGCGCCGAGCAGCCGCCCGTCGCGCGGATCGTGGATCGGCGCGCAGGCGCAGGTGAGGGCATGCAGGTTGCGAACGAAGTGCTCGGCCGAGTACACCTGCACGGGCCTGCCCACGACCAGCGCGGTTCCGATGGCGTTGGTCCCGGTGTTGCCCTCGTTCCAGTAGGCCCCCTCGATGAGGCCCACCCGGTCGCCGACCGTGCGCACGCGGTGGGACCCGTCGCGCCACAGGATCTGGCCGGCGGCGTCGGTGACGAGCATGATGTGCTCGGCTTCGTCGGCGACCGAGACCAGGGACCTACGGATGAGGGGCAGTACCTCGGCGATCGGCGAGGCCGTCCGGGTCCGGTAGAGTTCGTCGGGAAGGGCCATGCGCGGCGGAGGCCCGCTGTCGGGGTCGATTCCGAAGCGGCGCATGCGTGTCCAGGAGTCCTCGATGACCGGCCGGAGGGAGGCCGGAGCGGGTCGGCCGTTGAGGGCCGCCTCGTGCACCTGGCTCAGGAGCTTGGCGTGTTCACGGGCGTCGACCCCGGCGGGAAGGGCCGTGTCCAGAGGGGGAAACGACATTTGAGTCCCATTCCTCACGTTCTCTGCGGAGTCCACCAGTGTCCAGCGTTGACCGTGAGCGGGGTGGCCGGACGCGGAACGTGCACGTGATTCGGCGTCTGACACGGGTTCCGACTTCCGATTCCGTGGCCGGGTGGGTCCCGGACACACCGGTGGTCTATGGAGGCGGGTCGAACCTGGCCACCTGGTCGACCATCATCCCCCGGTCAGTCCCCCGACCGCCACCGCGTCAGCGCGAACCACAGGCGCATGCGCTGTTCGGCGTCGGCCAGGTCCACGTTCAGGTCGCGCTCGATCCGGCCGATCCGATACCGGACGCTGTTGCGGTGGGGGCCCAGGGCGGNNNGGCGGCCCGGTCCCAGTTGCCGTGGCGGACGAGCCAGGCCCGCAGTGTGCGGCGCAGAGTCCGCGCCGCGTCGGTCTCCTCCGTCAGGGGGCCGAGGATCCGGCGAGCGAGGTCGTCGGACCCGGAGGGGGTGAGCAGCCCGGCGAAGGGGTCGCCGTCCTCCTCCCACACCAGGGGCCCGCCCACGGCACGGGCCCGCTCCAGGAGAGCGGCGGCACGGCGGTCCGCCACGGGCAGGTCCTCCGGGGCGACCGGGCCGCTCAGGGCCGCGATCCAGCCGCGCGTGAGCAGGTCCTCCAACTGCTCCCGGTGCCTCTTCTCACCCCGGTCGGACAGGACGGCCCGCAGGTGCGGTTCCGGTCCGGTTCCGGTGTCCAGGACCTGGGTGGGCAGGGGCGGGACCGCCTGGGACGTGTGCCGTCCGGGCCCCGCGGGAAGGGCGCGCAGCACCCGGTAGGCGGGATCCGGCGCCCCCTCCGCCCCGGTGAGCTCGGCGAGCAGGGGCGCGGCGGGACCGGTGAACCCTCCGTCGGCCAGCAGTGTGGTCAGGAGGCGGCCCGGCACGGGCGGGGCGTCGTCGTGACCGCGCGAGAGCAGGTCCAGCAGGGCGGTGGCGGTGCGCAGGACCGCGCGGTCGGTGATGCCGAGCGGGCGGGGGCGGCCCACCAGGACGACGCCGTGGTCCTCCGGTGGCGTACCCACGGTGTGCAGGAAGACCTCGTCGGGGCCGCGGACGGCCTTGGCGCTACGGGGGCCGGCGACCTCGGTGAGCTTGGCGACCAGCCCGGTCAGCTCCTCGTCCAGGGTCTCCGGCGCCCCCGGGCTGGCGCGCAGCCCCTCGGGGGCGGCCAGCGCCGACCACGCTCCCAGGGAGTCGGCCAGGACGCCCAGGACCCGGTCGACGGGCCCCGGCGCGGTCACTGCGCGGGTGAGCTGTTGGTGGGCCTCCCCCAGGCGGCGCAGGTCGCGCATGCGCCGCTCCTCCAACTCCTCCCCCACGGCCTGGCTGACCGCGGCGAAGGGGGTGGGACGGGGCACCTCGACCAGCGGCAGACCCTGGCTCCGGCACTCCTCGATCAGCGGCGCGGGGACCGTGTCGTGCACGGGCGTGACACCGAAGCCGACGGCGCTGACGTGCGCCTCGACGAGGGAGCGCACGTAGTCGCGCACTCCGCCCGCGCTCCGGGGCAGATTGAGGCCCGCGGTCAGCACGAGCTCCCCGCCGCGCAGGTAGAGGGCCGGCTCGGCCAGCTCGCTGACCACCGCCCAGACGATGCCGGGGTCGCCCGCGTCGACGACGGTGGTCAGGGCCAGGTCCCGGCGCGCGAGGACGGCGCCCAACGGGACGGCGTGGGTGTCGGGGCCGGCGACGGAGACGACCACGCGCCCACCTCCCTTTTTTCTGGTTTGGTCATTTCATCTAGTTTTATGACTATACCGGTGCAGTTGAACCACTAGTAGGAAACCCATCCGCTCCCTAGTCTGAGCGCAGCGCTGTGACCTGCGTCAACGTTGCCGCTAGACAAGGACGGACATGAACACTCCGATCGGACCCACCGACTCCAGCCGCGTCCCCCGCTTCGCCGGACCCGCGACCTTCGCCCGGCTGCCCCGCATCGACGAGGTCGAGCGGGCGGACATCGCCGTGGTGGGCGTGCCGTTCGACACCGGGGTCTCCTACCGGCCCGGCGCGCGCTTCGGTCCCTCCGCCATCCGTGAGGCCAGCCGTCTGCTGCGCCCGTACAACCCCGGCCTGGACGTGGCCCCGTTCGAGCGCCTCCAGGTGGTCGACGGCGGCGACATCCCGGTCAACCCGTTCTCGATCGGCGACGCGGTGGAGACGCTCGACGCGGGCGCCTCGACGTTCGTCGAGGCCGGAACGCGCCTGGTGACCCTGGGCGGCGACCACACGATCGCCCTGCCCCTGCTGCGTTCGCTGTACCGCCAGCACGGCCCCATCGCCCTGTTGCACTTCGACGCGCACCTGGACACCTGGGACACCTACTTCGGCGAGCCCTACACGCACGGCACCCCGTTCCGCCGCGCCGTCGAGGAAGGCATCCTCGACACCGAGGCGATCGCCCACGTGGGCACCCGCGGCCCGCTCTACGGCAAGAAGGACCTGGAGGACGACCGCCGCTTCGGGTTCGGCATCGTCACCGCCGCCGACGTGATGCGCCGCGGCGTCGACGAGATCTCCGACATGCTGCGCCAGCGCGTGGGGAACCGTCCGCTGTACGTGTCCGTGGACATCGACGTGCTCGACCCGGCGCACGCCCCGGGCACCGGCACGCCCGAGGCCGGCGGCATCACCAGCCGCGAGCTGCTGGAGATCCTGCGCGGTCTGTCCACCTGCAACCTGGTGGGCGGTGACGTCGTGGAGGTCGCCCCGGCCTACGACCACGCGCAGATCACCGCGACCGCGGCCTCGCACGTAGCCTACGACCTGGTCAGCGTGCTGGCCCTGAACCAGGCGAGGTAGGGGCGGACATGGGTGGGAGCGCGCCGCGCAGCGGCGGCGACCTGGTGGTCGAGACCCTGGCGGCGCTGGGCGCCACGGCGGCCTTCGGCATCCCCGGCCAGCACGCCCTGGGGCTGTTCGACGCGCTGCGCCGGTCACCGCTGCGGTTCGTCTCCAGCCGGGTGGAGAACAACGCGGCCTTCGCCGCCGATGGGCACGCCCGGGTGAGGGGCGAGGTCACGCCGCTGTTCGTGTCCACCGGCCCCGGGGCGCTGCTCACCCTGTCCTCCCTTCAGGAGTCGCGGGCCTCCAGCGCCCCGGTGCTGGTGGTCGCCTCCCAGGTGCCGAGCGCGGGCCTGGGCGGCGGACGCCACGGCTACCTGCACGAGCTTCCCGACCAGTCCGCGAACTTCGCGGGGGTCACCAAGTCGGCGGTCACGGTCCGGCACGCCGCCCAGATCCCCTCGGCCCTGGCCGAGGCCTGGCGCACGGCCGCGTCCGCGCCCGCGGGCCCGGTCCTGGTGGAGATCCCCCAGGACGTGCTCCTGGGGCCGGCCGGCACGCCACCGGTCGTGGACGTGTCCGCCGACCCCGAACCGCTCCGCCCGCGCGAGGAGGTGCTGGCCGAGGCCGCGCGACTGCTGGACGCGGCGGAACGGCCGATGGTCCTCGCGGGCGGCGGCGTGAGCCGTTCCGGCGGGCGGGCCGCGCTGGTGGAGCTGGCCGAGGCGCTGCGGGCGCCGGTGGCCACCACGTTCGGCGGCAAGGACGCCTTCCCCTGGGAGCACCCGCTCTCGCTCCGATCGTGGATCGAGGACCGGCACACGACACGGTTCCTGGAGGGCGCGGACGTCCTCCTGGTCGTGGGGTCGGGGCTGGGCGAGCTGTCGAGCAACTACCACACTCTGGCCCCGCGCGGCCGGGTCGTGCAGGTGGAGGCCGACGCGGGCAAGCTGGCGGCCAACCTGCCCGCCTTGGGGGTGCACGGTGACGCCGCGCTGACCCTGGCCGCACTGGCCGAACGCGTCCGGCGCCGCCCGGAGTCACCGGGGACGGCCGCGGAGGTGGCCGGGGTGCTGCGGACCGTGGCCGAGCGGCTGGACGGGCAGGGGCTGACCACCGAGCGGGCGGTGCTGGCGGCGGTGCGCGAGGCGGTGCCCGACACCGCTCCGAGCTTCTGGGACATGACCATCCTGGCGTACTGGGCCTGGTCGGGCTGGGACCCCAGGGACGCGGGAATGTACTCCGCCCAGGGCGCGGGCGGACTGGGCTACGCGCTGCCCGCCGCTCTGGGGGCGGC
>NZ_ANBC01000168.1:13880-22352 GCF_000341125.1 Nocardiopsis lucentensis DSM 44048
GGTCTCCGGCGACGGCGGCGCGATGTACTCGGTCGCGGAGCTGGCCGCGGCGCGCCAGCACGACCTGGACGTGACGTGGCTGATCGTCGACGACGGAGGCTACGGCGTGCTGCGCGAGTACATGGAGGACGCGTTCGGCGAGGCCACGCACACCGAACTGGCCCGCCCGGACTTCGCCGCCCTGGCCGCGGCGTTCGGCGTCCCGGCCACGGTCACCGCCCCGGAGCGGCTGCGCGCGGACCTGTCCGCCGCCCTGGCCCGGCCCGGCCCGGCCCGGCCGTGGTCGTGCTGCCCATGGTCCTGGAGCTGTTCGCGCCCACCCACCTGTGACCGTGTCACCGAACCCGTCGCCGTCACGTTCTCACCCGAACCGCGGTGGTCGGCTCGAAGGGTCCGCGAGGGTCCCCTCAGCCGGAAGCGACGACGCAGCGGGCGCGCCCGACGGCGCGCCGACCCACGCAACTCATTCGCACACCACCGAACAAGGAAAGACGAAGGACGCCATGCGCATCCACGAGTTCGACACGCTGCCCAGCCTCATCGACGGCGAGCCCGTCCTGCCCGCCGACGGCCGGGCGCTGGACCTGGTCGACCCGGTGACCGGCCGCGTCAGCGGCCGGGCCGGGGTCTGTGGGACCGCCGAGGTGGAGTCCGCCATGGCCTCCTCGCTCACGGCGTTCCGGTCCTGGCGCAAGGAGGCCGGCCCGGGCCGCCGCCAGGACGCCCTCCTGGCCATCGCCGACGCCCTGGCCGCCCGCGCCGAGGAGTTCGCCGACGCCGAGTGCCGTGAGACCGGCAAGCCCCGTTCCTCCATGCTGGAGGAGGAGATCCCGTTCTGCGTGGACACGCTGCGCTTCTTCGCCGGGTCCGCCCGCCACCTGGAGGGCCGGGCCGCGGCCGAGTACGTCGGGGGACGCACCTCGTGGATCCGCCGCGAGCCGGTGGGCGTGTGCGTGGGCATCACCCCGTGGAACTACCCGCTGATGATGGCGGTCTGGAAGATCGGTCCGGCCCTGGCCGCCGGGAACACGGTGGTGCTCAAGCCCGCCGAGACCACCCCGACCACCACGGTCATGCTCGCCGAGATCGCCGCCGAGGTGCTTCCCGCGGGCGTGGTGAACACGGTCGTGGGCGACCGCGACACGGGCCGGGCGCTGGTCGAGCACCCGGCCGCGCGTCTGGTCTCGGTCACCGGTTCCACCCGCGCCGGGACACAGGTGGCGCGCACGGCCTCCGACGACCTCAAGCTCCTGCACCTTGAACTCGGCGGCAACGCGCCGGTGCTGGTCTTCGACGACGTCGACCTGGCCGAGACCGCCTCCGGAGTGGTCGCGGGCGCCTACCTCAACGCGGGGCAGGACTGCACCGCCGCGACCCGCGTGATCGTGCACGAACGCGTCCACGACGCGTTCGTGGCCGAGCTGTCGGCCCAGGCCGCCACGCTGGTCACCGGTAAGCCCTCGACCGAGGCCGGCGACTTCGGCCCGCTCAACAACGCCGACCAGTTCGCCCGGGTGACGGGGCTGCTGGAGCGCCTGCCCGAGCACGCGGTCGTGGAGACCGGCGGCCACCGTGTGGGTGCGGCCGGGTTCTTCCTGGCCCCCACGGTCGTGTCGGGCCTGCGCGCCGAGGACGAGATCGTCCGTGAGGAGATCTTCGGTCCCGTGGTCACCGTGCAGCGGTTCGCCGACGAGGACGAGGCCGTGGCGCTGGCCAACGGTGTCGACCAGGGGTTGGCGTCCTCGGTGTGGACCGCCGACCACGCCCGCGCCCTGCGGGTCAGCGCGGACCTGGACTTCGGCGCCGTGTGGATCAACGGGCACGGTGAGCTCACGTCGGAGATGCCACACGGCGGGTTCAAGCACTCGGGTTACGGCAAGGACCTGTCCGCCTACAGCCTGGAGGACTACACCCGGGTCAAGCACGTGATGAGTTCGCTGGGTTGATCTCGGCCGGTGTCAGTGGGCGGTCGCCGCGTGTCGGGGGCGCAGGTGTGACCTGGTGAGCTCGCTGACGTGCCCGGCCAGGGCGTCGGGGGTCTCCTCCGGGTGCTCCAGGAGCCAGTCGGCGCAGGCGTCGGCGGTGCTGACCGCCACGCGTGCCAGGAGCTGGGCGTCCTTGGGGTCGAGGAGGCACCCGGCGCCGTCGGGTGCGTCGGCGCCGGTGCAGGCCGTGACGAGGGCGACGACCTCGGCCAGCACGCGGTCCCGGGCCCGGGAGACCTCGCCCGCGAAGGGTCCGGCCTGGGAGGAGGTCCGCCGGTACAGGACGGTCCAGCTGTCGCGGTTGTCGGTGACGAAGGTGAAGAAGGCGTGGAGTCCCCGCCGCAGGGGGTCGGCTCCGATGGGGGATTGGGGGTCGCGGACGGCGGCGCGGATGGCCGCGACGAGGCGGTCGGCCTCGCGGCGCACGCAGGCGGTGAAGATCCCTTCCTTGGACCCCAGGTAGTGGTACACGGTGGGTTTGGAGGTACCGGCCGCCTCCGCGATCTCCTCGACGCGTACCGTGTGGTAGTCGCCTCGGGAGAACGCGGTGACGGCGGCGTCGATCATCTGCTGTTCCCGGACACGACGCGGAAGTCGGCGCTGTTTGGTCTTCACGTTTTCGACCCTATTGGTCCGGACCGCCTGGGTCAGGGGCCCTGGGGAAGCCGCGGCTCGACCGTCGTGACCCCACGATCTCGGACACGGACGCTGACCTGTGACTACCGGTAAGTCCACTCTGACACAGAGTGGCATTTCCCACATCGGTGGAGGTTTGAACGACCGGAATCCGCACGTGTGTGCGCCGGACACGAGCCGCCACGCCGCCCACTTCGGTCACGCTCGCGCGTCGCGCAACTCCAGGGTGCAGCATTTGGCGCCGCCCCCGGCCTTGCGCAGCTCGTCGAGTTCGACGGGGTGCACGGTGTAGCCGATGGCGCGGAGCCGGTCGGCGAGCGCGGTCGCCTCGGCCGCGATGACCACGTCGCCGCCGGAGCACACGGAGTTGAGGCCGAGCACCGCGGCGTCCTCCTCGGTGGCGATGAGGGCGTCGGGGTAGAGGGAGCGCAGGACCCGCTGGCTACCCGCGGAGAAGGCGCCGGGATAGTAGGCGATCTGCTCCCCGGAGAGCGCGAACAGCGCGGTGTCCAGATGGTAGAAGCGGGGATCGACCAGTTGCAGTGTGACGACGGGTCGGCCCAGGAAGCGCTCGGCCTCCACGTGGGCGGCGGCCTCGGTGCGAAAGCCCGTGGCGGCCAGGACCACGCCGTCCAGGGTGATGAAGTCGCCCTCGCCCTCGTTGACGTGTTTGGGCTCGCTCGTCTCGGTGTAGCCCGCGGCGCGGAACCAGTCGAGGTAGGCGGGCCCCTCCGGGGTGCGTTCGGCGCTGGCGAACCGCGCTCCGTACACCCGTCCGTCCACGACCAGGGCGCCGTTGGCCGCGAAGACCATGTCGGGCAGCCCCTCGATGGGCACGATCTCGCTGACCCGGTGCCCCAGATCCAGGTAAAGGTCGCGCAGTGCCTCCCACTGGCGGATCGCGCGCTCTCGGTCGACCCCCGCCGCGGGGTCCATCCAGGGGTTGATCGCGTACTCGACGGCGAAGTACGTGGGACGGCACATCAGGTAGTGCCGCCGAACCGACGATCCGACCGGTCGCGCCATGGAACCTCCCTGTGTCGCGCACCGGTGGCCGCGCAGCCTCGGTGCCGCCTGTCCCGACCCTGGTCGGGTGAACGAAGGGGAGATACCCGGCGGCGGGGAAGCCCAATATAGGCACTTCCATAAACTCCCCACCAGAAGGAGACGCGGACCGCGACGCCCCGCGGCGGCGACGCGCCCGCCAGACCCCCTCTACCGACCGACCAGACGGTATTGCTACTGTCGCGGCAGTCCGTGATTGGAGAGCCCTCCCATGAGTACGACCGTCAAGGCCGCCGTCTTCACCGAGACCGGAGCCCCGCCGAGCATCCGCGACCTGGTCCTGCCCGATCCCGGCCCGGGGGAGGTCCGGGTGCGCGTCGCCGCGGCCGGGGTGTGCCACTCCGACCTGTCCCTGGCCAACGGCACCCTGCCCCAGCCCTGGCCCGCCGTGCTCGGCCACGAGGGCGCGGGCACCGTCGAGGCGCTCGGCGAGGGGGTGACCGGGGTGACGCCGGGGCAGCAGGTGATCCTCAACTGGGCGCCGCCGTGCCGGGAGTGCTGGTTCTGCGGGCAGGGCGAGCCGCACCTGTGCGAGCACGCCCTGGACCGGGCCGGACGGCCCTACGCCGAGCTCACCGACGGCACCCCGGTCTACCCCGGACTGGGCACGGGGGCCTTCGCGGAGGCCACCGTGGTCCCCGCGGACGCCGTGGTGCCGCTGCCCGACGGGATCGACCCCGCGGTCGCCGCCGTCCTCGGCTGCGCGGTACTCACCGGGTGGGGCGCGGTGGCCAACTCGGCGCGGGTGCGCGAGGGACAGTCGGCGGTGGTCCTGGGGTTGGGCGGCGTGGGGCTGTCGGTCCTGCAGGCCGCCCGTCTGGCGGGGGCCGACCCGTTGATCGCGGTGGACGCCTCCCCCGCCAAGGAGGAGCTGGCCCGCGCCCTGGGCGCGACCGACTTCCTGGTGGCCGACGACTCCCTGACCAAGGCCGTACGCGGACTGACCGGGAGGCGGGGCGCGGACCACGCCTTCGAGGTGGTCGGCTCGGCGAAGGTGGTGCGCTCGGCGTGGAACGCGACGCGACGCGGCGGAACCGTCACCGTCGTGGGGGTCGGGGCGCTGGACGACGAGGTGTCGTTCAACGCCCTGGAGCTGTTCCACCAGGCCAGGACGCTGCGCGGGTGTGTGTACGGATCCAGCGACCCGGCCCGTGACATCCCCGTGCTCGCCGACCTGGTGCGCTCGGGCGAGCTGGACCTGGCCTCGATGGTCACCGACGAGATCCCGCTGTCCGGAGTGCCCGGGGCCTTCGAGCGGATGCGTCAGGGCAGGGGCGGCAGGTCGCTGGTGCGGTTCGGCGCGTAGACCCTCAGGTGCGTGCCTTCGGGGTTGCGTCGCCGTCGTCGAGTCGCCACGTCATGACCGGTTCGTCCGGGACGGGCTCGGGGGCGGCGTCGGGCCCCCGGTAGGGCAGGGCCGCGAGCAGCACCGCGACGTACAGGCCCCACACCAGGAGCGGGGTGAGCAGGGACCCGACGAAGACGAACAGGTACCACCCCGTGGCGGTCGCTCCCACGAAGGCCGTGGTCGCGGCGCCCCGCCATCCCGCGTTGGACGCACCCCACAGGGTCAGCAGGCAGACGGTGACGAACGTGTTCCAGGCCGAGAGCCCGAAGCCGCTGGCGAGGAGGGGGATGACGACCCAGTGGACGCTGACCGTCCAACCCAGGAGCCAGGTCAGGGAGGACAGCACGGCGGCCCTTCGCTCCGCGGCGTCCTCCGGTAGGAGGGCGACCGTCGCGCGCGGAAGCCCGGCCTGGGCCTCACCGCGAAGGGTCCAGCCCGTGTACCGCCACAGAACCCAGGCCTGAAGGGCCATCGGGAAGAGGCGCAGAGCCAGGAAGGCGGCCCCGCACAGGACGACGGCCAGGAGGCCCGGTCGGTCGGCGAACCCGTGGAAGGCGGGCAGCGACAGTCCGATGTCGGCCGGGGTCACCGCCGAGGCGGTCCCGACGAACACCATGCCCACGAACATCTCCCCCAGGTACCACCACACGGTGGCCCGGTACAGGCGGACCAGGGGTGAGGAGCCGTCCGCGGGAGCGGACCGCCGAGCCGCACGGAACAGGGGGCGGAAGACGAGGGGCTGGGCGATCAGACACGCGATCAGCGCGAGGCCGATCGCCGTGGCGACCGGACCGGGCTCGAAGGTCGGGGGATGGAAGTACACGGGGGATTCTCTCGACTGGGGGACGTGACCCGGATGACCAGCGAGAATGGACCACCCGAGTGAATCCGGACATAGTGCCACGAACCCGACTCCTTGTCACACCCTGACAAACCCTGTGGCGCGGGACACACACCTCCCTTGTCATGGCGGGCTCCCCTGGGCACAGTCGTCGTCATCGCGCCCGACCGTCGAGGGGAAGTGTCCGGATGAGCAGTGCAGCCGAGCAGGCCGACGTGATCGTGGTCGGAGCGGGACTGGCCGGGCTGGTCGCGACCGCCGAACTGGCCGACGCCGGTAAGCGGGTGGTCCTGCTCGACCAGGAACCCGAGGCGTCCCTGGGCGGGCAGGCGCACTGGTCGTTCGGCGGGCTGTTCTTCGTGGACTCCCCCGAACAGCGCCGCATGGGGATCCGCGACTCCAGGGAGCTGGCCCTCCAGGACTGGATGGGCACGGCCGCCTTCGACCGCCCCGAGGACGAGTGGCCGCGCCGGTGGGCGGAGGCCTACGTGGACTTCGCCGCCGGGGAGAAGCGGGCGTGGCTGCACGCGCAGGGGCTGCGGATCTTCCCGCTGGTCGGGTGGGCCGAACGCGGCGGCCACCTGGCCGGGGGGCACGGCAACTCGGTGCCCCGTTTCCACATCACGTGGGGCACGGGGCCGGGGGTCGTGGCGCCCTTCGAGCGCAGGGTGCGCGCGGCCGTCGAGCGCGGCCTGGTCTCGTTGCGCTTCCGCCACCGGGTGGACGACCTGACGGTCGCGGACGGGACCGTCACGGGGGTGCGCGGCGCGGTCCTGGCGCCCAGCGACACCCCGCGCGGGGAGGCCAGCAACCGGGACGTGGTCGGCGGGTTCGAGCTGGGCGCGCAGGCGGTGATCGTCACCTCCGGCGGGATCGGCGCCAACCACGACCTGGTGCGCGAGAACTGGCCCGAGCGGCTGGGCACCCCGCCCGAGCACATGCTCTCCGGGGTCCCCGAACACGTGGACGGGCGCATGCTCGCCATCACCGAACGGGCGGGCGGGCGGATCATCAACCCCGACCGGATGTGGCACTACACCGAGGGCATCCAGAACTGGGACCCGATCTGGGCGCGGCACGGGATCCGGATCCTGCCGGGGCCGTCGTCGCTGTGGCTGGACGCGACCGGCAGGAGGATGCCCGCGCCGTGCTTCCCCGGGTTCGACACCCTGGGCACCCTGGACCACATCATGCGCACCGGCCACGAGTACACGTGGTTCGTGCTGTCGCAGAAGATCATCGAGAAGGAGTTCGGGCTGTCGGGCTCGGAGCAGAACCCGGACCTGACCGGCAAGAGCCTCAAGCTCGTGCTCCAGCGGGTGCTGCCCGGGGCTCCGGGGCCGGTGGAGGCGTTCAAGCGGCACGGCGCGGACTTCGTGGTGGCCGACCGGCTGCCGGAGCTCATCGGGAAGATGCGCGACCTGGCCGGAGACGGGGTGCTCGACGCCGAGACCGTCACCCGCGAGGTGGTCGCCCGCGACCGGGAGATGGTCAACCCCTTCACCAAGGACCTGCAGGTGATGACCATCCACGGCGCCCGTCAGTACAAGGGCGACAAGGTGGCCCGGGTGGCCGCGCCGCACCAGATCCTGGACCCCAAGGCGGGCCCGCTGATCGCGGTGCGGCTGCACATCCTCACCCGCAAGACGCTGGGCGGACTGCACACGGATCTGGACTCCCGGGTGCTGGGGGCCGACGGCGCCCCGCTCCCGGGGCTGTACGCGGCGGGCGAGGTCGCCGGGTTCGGCGGGGGCGGCGTGCACGGCTACCGGGCGCTGGAGGGCACCTTCCTGGGCGGGTGCCTCTTCTCCGGCCGCACGGCGGGACGGGCCGCGGCGGCGGCGTTGGGGTAGCGGACAGGCGATTCGGTTGCGGACCGGCAGCCGGAGGCGAAGAGGAGGGCCACTTATTCACGAATTTCGTGATTCCCGCCCCGCTACGGACAGTCACGCAATGCTGGTCTTCATGAGCTCAAAGAGAGGCATTATGAGTGTCGTAACGGGGTCCCGGTCCTGAAGGGCCGGGCTCTCCACCCGCGTGGTTGAGGGCCGCCGTTACCAGACCCGGCCATCACCCATGAGGAGGTGACCTCGATGGCCACGTTCCGCGCAGGACGGAAGACCCACCGGGCCGTGCTTCCCCAGCGGCCCGCTCTGGAATCCGCGCCAGCAGACACCCCCCGGATCGGGAACGAAACGGGGCGCGGAGACCACCATCCGGTGGTACCCGGTGCGGAACATGGTCGAGGGGAGACCGGTACCGCCCCACCCGGCGGTTCCGGCGTCACCCCCGCGCCCTCCGGGGCCGGGGAGCGGGGCCGTGAGGCCCATACCCCCCACCCTTTCGTGTTCGTCCTGGACGAACACGGAACACCGTTGCAGCCCTGCCCGCCCGCACGGGCGCGCAAGCTCCTGGCGAAAGGCCGAGCGGTCGTCCACCGGCGCACCCCCTTCACCATCCGGCTCAAGGACCGCGTCGCCGCCGACTCCCGGATCGACGGCGTCGAGATCGGCATCGACCCCGGGTCCAGGCACACCGGCATCGCCGTGTTCACGGAGGAAGCCGGGCAGCGGCGGGGCCGGTACAGCATCCGGCTC
>NZ_ANBC01000169.1 GCF_000341125.1 Nocardiopsis lucentensis DSM 44048
GTCCCTGAAGCACCGAGCGGACACCTCGTTGTCGTGGGTGGACCGGCTGTGCCGGTACGCCCCCTGCGAGCGGCGCACGTGGAGCGGGTGGCGTTCGACACCCATGCCCTCTCGGCAGGGCGGCCGTTACAGGGGGTCGAGTATCAGCACGGCACGCTGCACGGGTTCGAGGTGAGCGAGTACCTGCTCGCCACGTTCGACCGCGCCTGCGTCTACTGCGGGGCCACGAACACACCGCTCAACCTCGACCACGTCCGCCCCCTCTCCCAGGGTGGGTCGGACCGGGTGTCGAACCTGGTCTTGGCCTGCGTTGACTGCAACGAACGCAAGTCCAACCATCCGGTGGAGGAGTTCGTGGGGAACGAGCGGGTCCTGGCCAGGAGCCTGGCTCGGGCCAAGGCCCCGCTGCGGGACGCGGCCGCCG
>NZ_ANBC01000170.1 GCF_000341125.1 Nocardiopsis lucentensis DSM 44048
ACCACCTGCCCAAGTCCCACACCCTGGACGCCCTAGCGGTCGGCAAGACCGAGACGATCACCCAAGTCGTGCGCACGGTTCTGGTCGCGGGGTGCACCGGCCGTGGATCATATACCCGCACCCGCACCCGCACCGACAAGCACGGGTTCCCTCGGCTGCGACTGCCTCGCACCAAGCGCTTCTTCGGCTTCGCCACCGGCGACCTGGTCCGCGCCGTGGTGTCCAAAGGCAAGAACGCCGGAAGCCACACAGGGCGGGTCGCGGTGCGGTCCACCGGCATGCACACCGTCACCACCCCGTGCGGCCCGGTGAAGACCTCGTACAAGAACCTTCGGCTCCTGCAATGGGCCGACGGCTATGCCTACACCGTGGAGAAGGAGGCAGGGGCTTCCTCCCCGGTCTGAAGCCCCAAGAATCCAATGGCTACCGGCAAGACGGACCTGGATCCGCCCCTGCTCACCGTGGACGATCTGAAGGACACACCGGACGACGGGCGGCGCTACGAACTGGACGACGGGCGGCTTGACGTGTCACCCGCACCTGTCTATGTGCACACCCGCGTCGAGTCCCGGCTGAGCTACCATCTCACCACACCGGCTTCCGACGACTTCGAGGTCGCCACCGGCCCCGGCATCAACGTCAACGCCGACCGCACCCACCACCGCGTCCCTGACGTCGCGGTGATCCATACGGCCGACGCGGAGAGCCCCTACCTGACCAAACCCCCGCTGTTGGCGGTGGAGGTCGTCTCCCCCGAGAGCGCCATCCGCGACCACCACACCAAGCGGCAGGAGTACGAGGAGTTCGGTATCCCCTCGTACTGGATCGTCAACCCGGACCCCGCTCTGCCGAGCATCACCGAACTCCGACTGGAGGACGGCGGTTACCGCGAGGTCACCACCGTCGTGGGCGAGAACATCCTCAAGACGGACACGCCCTTCCCCCTGAGCGTCGTCCCCCACTGGCTCGGCGCCCTCGGTAACCGGCGAAAGCACGTCGGCGGATCCGACGAGGCCGCCGGATAGGCACCTCCGACGGAGCCGGGCGCCCCGTTCGGGGCGCCCGGCTCGGCCCGTACGCCGCCCCGGTGTCGGCGTCCGCGGAGCGGGCCAACTATCGTGCACCTGACCGTGTGCGCGGGGCGACGAACACCGGCAACGGCGCCGAGGGTTCCCACCCACCGCGGGCGGAGACTCAGGAGGCTGCCTGTATGTTCCAGAAGATCCTCGTGGCCAACCGAGGAGAGATCGCGATCCGCGCGCTGCGCGCGGGCAACGAACTGCGCGCGAGGACCGTCGCGGTCTTCCCGCACGAGGACCGCAACTCACTGCACCGGCTCAAGGCCGACGAGGCCTACCAGATCGGGGAGCAGGGACACCCCGTGCGGGCGTACCTGTCCGTCGGGGAGATCGTGCGGACCGCCCTGGAGTCGGGCGCGGACGCCGTCTACCCCGGGTACGGCTTCCTGTCCGAGAACCCCGAACTGGCCAGGGCGTGCGAGGAGGCGGGCATCACGTTCGTCGGCCCGCCCGCCGACGTGCTGGAGCTGACCGGCAACAAGGCCTCCGCGGTGGCGGCGGCCAAGGCGGCGGGCGTGCCGGTGCTGGGCTCGTCCGCGCCCTCCACGGACGTGGACGCCCTGGTGGCCGCCTCGGAGGAGATCGGCTTCCCCCTGTTCGTCAAGGCCGTCGCCGGGGGCGGCGGCCGGGGGATGCGCCGGGTCGACGCTCCGGGGGCGCTGCGCGAGGCCGTGGAGGCCGCCATGCGCGAGGCGGGCGCGGCCTTCGACGACCCCACGGTGTTCCTGGAGAAGGCCGTGGTGGAACCCCGCCACATCGAGGTGCAGATCCTGGCCGACGGCCAAGGCGACGTCATCCACCTCTTCGAGCGGGACTGCTCGGTCCAGCGGCGCCACCAGAAGGTCGTGGAACTGGCCCCCGCGCCCAACCTCGACCCGGAACTGCGCGAACGCATGTGCCAGGACGCGGTGCGCTTCGCCCGCACCATCGGCTACC
>NZ_ANBC01000171.1 GCF_000341125.1 Nocardiopsis lucentensis DSM 44048
CGGAAACCACGTCTTCATCGAGATGAACCCGCGCATCCAGGTCGAACACACCGTGACCGAGGAGGTCACCGACGTCGACCTGGTCCAGGCGCAGCTGCGCATCGCGTCCGGGGAGACCCTGACCGACCTGGGGCTGAGCCAGGACTCGATCACCCTGCGCGGCGCCGCGCTCCAGTGCCGGATCACCACCGAGGACCCCGCCAACGGCTTCCGCCCGGACACCGGCACCATCAGCGCCTACCGCTCCCCCGGCGGGTCCGGTATCCGACTGGACGGCGGCACCGTCGCGGCGGGCACCGAGGTCAGCGCCTACTTCGACTCCCTGCTGGTGAAGCTGAGCTGCCGGGGACGGGACCTGGCCACGGCGATCAGCCGGGCCCGCCGCGCCGTGGCCGAGTTCCGGATCCGCGGCATCGCCACCAACATCCCCTTCCTCCAGGCGGTCCTGGACGACCCGGACTTCCAGCAGGGCCGGGTCACCACCTCGTTCATCGAGGAGCGGCCCCAGCTGCTCACCGCCCGTCCCTCCGCCGACCGGGGCACGCGCCTGTTGACCTACCTGGCCGACGTGACCGTGAACAAGCCGCACGGGGAGCGCCCGCACCTGATCGACCCCGTCGCCAAGCTGCCCGCGATCGGCGAGGACGGGCCGGCGCCCGGTTCCAAGCAGCGGCTGGCGGAGCTGGGGCCGGAGGGGTTCGCGCGTTGGCTGCGCGAGTCCGACACCCTGGCGGTCACCGACACCACCTTCCGTGACGCGCACCAGTCGCTGCTGGCCACGCGGGTGCGGACGAGGGATCTGCTGGCCGTGGCGCCCACGGTGGCCGACACCCTGCCCGGCCTGCTGTCCCTGGAGTGCTGGGGCGGCGCCACCTACGACGTGGCCCTGCGGTTCCTGGCCGAGGACCCCTGGGAGCGGCTGGCCGCGTTGCGCGAGGCGGTGCCCAACATCTGCCTCCAGATGCTCCTGCGCGGCCGCAACACCGTGGGCTACACCCCCTACCCCACCGAGGTGACCTCGTCGTTCGTGCACGAGGCCGCGGCAACGGGTGTGGACGTGTTCCGGGTGTTCGACGCGCTCAACGACGTGGAGCAGATGCGTCCGGCCATCGAGGCGGTCCGTGAGACCGGGACCGGGGTGGCGGAGGTCGCGCTGTGCTACACCTCGGACCTGTCCGACCCGAACGAGAAGCTGTACACGCTCGACTACTACCTGTCCCTGGCCGAGCGGATCGTGGCGGCGGGCGCCCACGTGCTGGCGATCAAGGACATGGCGGGCCTGCTGCGCGCGCCCGCGGCCGCGAAGCTGGTGACGGCGCTGCGCCGCGAGTTCGACCTGCCCGTGCACGTCCACACGCACGACACCGCCGGCGGACAGCTGGCGACCTACCTGGCCGCGGTGAACGCGGGCGCGGACGCGGTGGACGGCGCGGTGGCCTCCATGGCGGGGACGACGTCGCAGCCGTCGCTGTCGGCGATCGTGGCCGCCTTCGACCACTCCGAGCGTCCGACCGGTCTGAGCCTGGACGCGGTGAACGCGCTGGAGCCGTACTGGGAGGCCGTGCGCCGGGTGTACGCGCCCTTCGAGGCGGGGCTGGCCTCGCCCACGGGCCGTGTCTACCACCACGAGATCCCGGGCGGGCAGCTGTCCAACCTGCGCACGCAGGCCATCGCCCTGGGGTTGGGCGACCGTTTCGAGGACATCGAGGCGATGTACGCCGCCGCCGACCGGATGCTGGGCAGGCTGGTCAAGGTGACGCCGTCCTCGAAGGTGGTGGGCGACCTCGCCCTGCACCTGGTCGGCGCGGGGGTCGCGCCCGAGGACTTCGAGAAGGACCCGGGACGGTTCGACGTGCCCGACTCGGTGGTCGGATTCCTGCGGGGCGAGCTCGGTGTGCCTCCGGGCGAGTGGCCCGAGCCGTTCCGCACCAAGGCCCTGGAGGGGCGGGGGGCGGCCCGGCCGACCGAGGAGCTGACGGCACAGGACCGCGCCGGACTGGCCGACGACCGCCGCGCCACCCTGAACCGCCTGCTCTTCCCCGCACCCACCCGGGAGTTCCAGGCGCACCGCTCCGCCTACGGTGACACGAGTGTGCTCTCCAGCCCGGACTTCTTCTACGGGCTGCGCGAGGGCGAGGAGCACGTGGTGGACCTGGAGCCGGGCGTGCGTTTGCTCATCGGCCTGGAGGCGGTCAGCGAGGCCGACGAGCGCGGTGTGCGCACGGTGATGACCACCCTCAACGACCAGCTCCGCCCGCTCCAGATCCGCGACCGCTCGCAGTCGTCCAACGTCCGGGAGGCGGAGAAGGCGGACCGGAGCAACCCCGGGCACGTCGCCGCGCCTTTCGCCGGTGTGGTCACGTTGGCCGTGTCGCAGGGGGAACGGGTGGAGGCCGGCGCCACGGTCGCCACCATCGAGGCGATGAAGATGGAGGCGTCCATCACCGCTCCCGCGGCTGGCGTCGTGTCCCGGATCGCGATCGACGGCGTCCAGCGGGTGGAGGGCGGCGACCTGATCCTCAGTCTGGACTGAGCCTCCGGCATCGCTGACGGAGCCGGGTGTCCCCGCGCGGAGGGGCACCCGGCTCCGTCAGTCGTCCCCCTCCCCCTCGGGTCGCGCCTTGCGGGGGCGACCACGCCGGGGGATGTCGCGTGCCTCCTTGGGCATGCGTCCGGCGTCGTCGAGGGCGCGGCGCAGGAGGAACTCGATCTGGGCGTTGGTACTGCGCAGCTCCTGCCCGGCCCAGCGCGCGAGCGCGTCGTGGACCGCGGGATCGAGCCGCAGCAGCACCTTCTTTCGCTCGGACACGGCCACCTCGTCCCGGTTACTGGTACAGGGTCCCGGTGTTGACGACGGGGTTGGTGGGGCGGTCGGAGCACAGGACCACGAGCAGGTTGCTGACCATGGCGGCCTTGCGCTCCTCGTCCAGTTCCACGACCTCCTGCTCCGACAGGCGCTCCAACGCGCGGTCGACCATGCCGACGGCGCCCTCGACGATCTCCCGGCGGGCGGCGATCATGGCCCCGGCCTGCTGGCGCTGGAGCATGGCCTGGGCGATCTCCGGCGCGTAGGCCAGGTGGGTGAACCGGGACTCCACGACGGTCACCCCGGCGGCCGTGACCCGGTCGGCGACCTCCTTGGACAGCTGCTCGGTGATGAGGTCGGCGTTGTCGCGCAGGGAGGGAACGTCCTCGGCGTCGTAGGAGTCGTAGGGGTAGCGGCCCGCGATGTGGCGGACGGCGGCCTCGGTCTGGGTGGAGACGAACTGGAGGAAGTCGTCCACCTCGAAGGTCGCCCGTGCGGTGTCCTCGACCTGCCAGACCACGACGGCGGCGATCTCGATGGGACTGCCGGAGGCGTCGTTGACCTTGATGACGGAGGTCTCGTGGTTGCGGATGCGTGTGGAGATGGTGCCGCGCAGCGTGAAGGGGTTGACCCAGCGCAGGCCGTCGGTGCGGAGGGTGCCGACGTAGCGGCCGAACAGCTGAACGACGCGCGCCTCGTTGGGCGAGACCATGGTCAGCCCCAGGGACAGTCCCGCGCCCGTGATGACCAGGACCACGCCGACGGCCAGCAGGGCCGGGGACAGGTCGAGGAGGGTCAGGGCCGCGACCGCGGCCCCCGCCAGGACGAGGGCGCCGCTCGCGGCCGCCATCAGGAGGCCGTCCCTGCTGCGGGCGTCGTACTCGCGGTACTGAGGGGTGGGGCGCGGGGCCCCGGTGGGTTCGCTCATGTCGTCTCTCCTCCCGGTGATGACTCAACAATAGCATTGTGATATCACTTTTTATTGACAGGCCCGTTCGGGCCCCGAACGAGAGGAGATGCGGACGCGATGAGCAGCGACGCTCCCCGCTTGCGCCCACCCCACCACCGCGTCGACCGCCGCGCGGTGTGGTGGTGGACCACCCGGTCACTGACGGTCACCGTGGTCCTCACGGCCGTGCCCGTGGTCCCGGCCCTGATCTGGGCTCCGCCACGCTCCTGGTTCCTGCTCGCGGCCGCGGTGATCGGCGGTCTCGGACTGCTGATCACGGTGGTCATGCCGCAGTGGCGGTACCGCGTCCACCGGTGGGAGGTCACCGACACCGCCGTCTACACCGCCAGCGGCTGGATCTGGCAGGAGTGGCGCGTGGCGCCGATGTCGCGGATCCAGACCGTGGACACCGCCCGCGGCCCCCTCCAGCGCGCGTTCGGCCTGTCCAGCGTGACCGTGACGACCGCGTCCGCCGCCGGGCCCATCGAGATCACCGGGCTGGACCACACCGTGGCCACCGACGTGGCCGAGCGGCTGACCGAAACCACCCAGGCGACCCCGGGAGATGCGACATGACCTCCCCCGACGGGCTTTCCCCCCAGACTCCGGACCACCCCGCCGACCCCGAGGTCCCCTGGCAGCGGCTCCACCCGCTGTCGGTGTGGGCCAGTGCCGCCGTGGCGGGGATCTTCCTCGTGCCCTCGGCGATCGTGGGCACGATCGTGCTCGCCGTGCTGGGCCAGTACCCGTGGGTGTTCTTCCCCGTGCCCGGGTCGCTCGCCTTCCTGGCCCTGACGACCTACCTCGACCTGCTGAGGCTGCGCGCCACCCGCTACCGGGTGACCGACGAGCGCATGGAGGTGCGGTCCGGCGTCATCGCCAAGTCCTACCGCTCCATCCCGCGCGAACGCGTGCGCAGTGTGGACGTGGCCGCTCCGCTGTACGTGCGGGTGTTCGGGCTGTGCTCGGTGACGGTCGGCACCGGTGAGAAGGTCGGCTCCGGAGGTTCGGACCAGCTCCAGCTCATCTACGTCACCGCCGAGCAGGGCGAGGGGCTGCGGCGGGACCTGTTGCACCGGCGGGCCCCACGACGGACCGGCGACGCCGAGGGCGCCGACGGCTCCGGGACGGCCGGGGCCGCGGAGGAGGAGGCCGCGGAGGAGGAGGCCGCGGACGAGGTCGAGCTCGCCCGGCTCGTGCCCGCGTGGTTGGCCTACGCCCCGGCGACCGCCGCCACTTTGGGCGTCGGCCTCGGTGCGATCGCCGCCCTGCTGGGGCTCAACGCCCAGACCGGCGGTGTGGGCTGGGACTGGGTCTCCGGCCGGCTGGGACTGCCGACCCCCGAGCAGATGTCCTCGTTCGTGATGGCGCGGCTGCTGATGGTGGTGCCGCTGTCGCTGCTGGCCCTGCTGGTGTCGGGGGTGGTGGTCCTGACCCTGGCCGCGGTGGAGACCTGGTGGAACTACCGGCTCACCCGCGAAGCCGACGGCACCGTGCGACTGCGTCGGGGGCTGTTGACGAGCGTGTCGCTGTCGGTGGAGGGTCGGCGCCTCAACGGTGTGACCCTGCACGAGCCGTTCGTGCTGCGCTCGGTGGGCGGCGCGGACGTGCGGGCCGTGGCGACCGGTCTGTCGGCCGCCGACGAGAAGAAGACCAGCGCGAAGAGTCGCCTGTCCCCCGGCATGCCCCGGGCACGGGCGCGGGCGCTGGCCGCCGATCTCATGCGCGAGGAGGCCTCTCCCCTGGACGTGCCGCTGACCGCCCACCCCCGGTCGGCGCTGCGCCGCCGGTTCACCAGGGCCGGGTTCGTCACGGTGCTCGGTACGGTGGCCGCGGCGGCGCTGGCCTGGGCGCACGGCCTGGCCAACCAGACGTGGTGGGAGCACGCGATCCGCGCGGAACAGGAGTTCGCGCCGGTCCCCCTGGCCACACCGGTGCTGGAGACCACGCCGACCTGGGGCTGGGGCGTGTTGGCGGTGCTCCTGGGGGTGGCGGCGTTCTGGTACGCGCTGGGCTCCTACCGGGGTCTGGGCCACGGCCTGCATCCGCGCTACCTGGTGGTGCGCCAGGGTATGGCGGCGCGCGACACGGTGGCCCTGGAGCGGTCGGCGGTGATCGGCTGGCGGATCACGCGGTCGCCGTTCCAACGGTGGGCGGGCTTGGCGGACGTGGCGGCGACCACGGCGGCGGGCTCGGGGATGTACGCGGCCACGGATGTCGGTCTGGGTCAGGGGCTGGCGTGGGCGGACGCCGCGGCACCGGGGCTGTTGGAGCCCTTCCTCGTTCGGGAGGACGGGGGCGGCGCGTCGGGCGCCCGGGAGCGGGAGGGGGCGTGAACCCCGGTCAGGGCGTCCCGGTGACCGGGCCTCCCGAGACCGGGGCGCCGTCCACCCGCAGCCCGCTGGTGTGGGTCAGGGCCATCTCCACCAGCGGGTAGATCTCGAACACCCGGCCCATGCCGAGCGCGTCGAGCACGCGCGCGGCGATCGGGGAGGGTTCGGCGAGGACCACGTGGCGACCCTCGCGGGTGAGGCTCCAAGAGACCGACAGCAGCGCGCGCAACCCGCTGGCGTCGAAGAAGTCCAGGCCGGACATGTCCACGACGAGGCAGTCGCACCGCGAGTCGTGTGCGGCCCGCAGCAGCCGGTCGCGCATGCGGCCCGCGGTGGCGAGGTCGACTTCGCCGTGGACGGGGACCACCGTCACTCCCGTGCAGGGGAAACATTCCTGGACGGAGAACCGGGCATCACTCGCCACTCGGGCCACCTCTCACCGGTCGTAACCTATCCACTACGCAACCGCGTACGAGATCGTAACCTCTCTGATGAGGCTGCGGGAGGCTTTTCGCGAGAAAAACCCGGGAAATCTCACCGATGGCGGGTTCGGGTCTCTCCTCACCTTTCTCGGACACTCCCGAACCCCCACCCGCGCCGTGCTTTCGGCCCTCCGGTGCGGTAGAAGCGGTACTGCACACGTGCGCCCCGCCCGGCAGGTCCGGGCGCGGGTCCGACCCCCAGGGTCACGACGAGAGCGAAGGGAGGGAGCGGCGCCCGCACCCCGACCGTGCCCGGGGAGCCCCGCCGCGCACCCCATGACCGAGACCGCAGACACCCAGCCCGGATGGTTCTCCCCCGAGGAGCTGGAGAGCATCCGCGGACGCATGCCCGTGCTCTACGTCCAGGCCGTACCCGTACGCGTGGACGAGACCGGGACGGTGACCCACCTCGGCCTGCTCATGCGGGCGGCCCCGGACGGCACGTTCAGCCGGTCGGTCGTCTCGGGCCGCGTGCTCTACCACGAACGCGTTCGCGACGCCCTGCTGCGCCACCTGGAGAAGGACCTGGGACCGGTCGCGCTCCCGCGCATCCCCACCTCGCCTCAGCCCTTCACGGTGGCCGAGTACTTCCCCACCCCCGGGATCACGCCGTTCCACGATCCCCGCCAGCACGCCGTGGCCATGGCCTACATCGTCCCGGTGTCCGGCGACTGCCAGCCGCGCCAGGACGCCCTGGACCTGGTCTGGCTGACGCCGGAGGAGGCGTCCAGTCCGCAGGTGCGCGAGGAGATGGCGGGCGGCCAGGGCGTGCTGCTGCGCCAGGCACTGGCTCATGTGGGCCACGCGCCCTGACCGCTCGCCGTCCTGCGCCGCTCCCGCCGGGTGCACCCGGCGGGAGCGGCGCAGGACGTGTTCGGCGGGCACTCACCTGTCCTAGGCTCGGGCCATGTCCGACACCGTGGTCACCGACGCCCTCGCCCTCCTCCCACCGACCGCCCCGGGCGGCGGGCGCACCGTACTGGGGCTGGCGGGGGCCCCCGCCGCCGGGAAGTCGACGCTCGCCCGCCACCTGGTGGCCGAGATCAACGACCGTACGGCGCCCGGGACCGCCGGATACCTGCCCCTGGACGGCTTCCACCTGTCCAACACACAGCTCAGCCGCCTCGGCCGCCGCCACCGCAAGGGCGCTCCGGACACGTTCGACGCCCACGGATACGTGGCGCTGGTGCGCCGTCTGCTGGAAGAGACCGACCACCCCGTCTACGTGCCCGACTACGACCGCGACCTGCACGAGCCGGTCGCGGCCCGGCACGTGATCGAACCGCACACCCGCCTGGTCGTCACCGAGGGCAACTACCTCGCCAACGACGAGGCACCCTGGTCCCGTGCGCGCGCCCTGTTCGCCGAGCTCTGGTACGTGGAGGCGCCCGACGAGGTGCGGGAGCTGCGGCTGCACCGACGTCAGCGCGCGGGCGGCCTGACCGACGACGCCGCGCGCGACTGGGTCGAGCGCAGCGACCGCCCCAACGGTGAGCTGGTCAAACGCTTCCAACGGAACTGTACGCGCGTGGTACGCGGGGACGCCCTCCAGCGCCGCTGAGCGCGGGGCCGCGCGAGGCTCTTGGGACACGCGCTTGACCGGAGTTCCGCGCGCCCTTAGTTTGGTCATATGACCAAGGCAAACGACCAAACTTCGGAGACCCCCTCCGTCACCTCCGCGGAACGGGGCCGGACCAGCCGGGCCAAACTGCTCGCCGCCGCCGTGGAGCTCATCCCCGAGGTGGGCTGGAACGCGGTCACCACCCGACTCGTCGCGGCGCGGGCCGAGGTCCGCCCGGGCCTGGTGCACTACCACTTCGACTCCCTCGAAGCCCTGCTGCGCGCCGCCGTCGACTCGGCGATGGCCGACGTCCTCGAGGGCCCCCTGTCCGCGATGACGGGCATGGACGATCCCGTCGAGGCGATGCGCGCCGCCCTGGCCGCGATGGACGCCTACCAGGGCGACGACCCCGCGTCCGTGCTGTTCGCGGAGGCCTACCTGGCCGCCACGCGAGATCCCGAGTTGAACGCGACCATGTCCCGGATTCTCGGGGACACCCGCGCGTCCATCGAGGCATGGCTGACCCGGCACGGCACACCCCAGCCCGAGGCGGTCGCGGAACTGCTGTGCGCCTTCCTGGACGGCATCGTGCTGCACCGGGCCCTGGTGCCCGTGCCCGGACCGGACGCCTACGTCGAACCCCTGCGCCGCCTCCTCGCGGCGTCCGGCTCCGAGGAGGGCACGCGATGAGGGCCGTCATCGTCGGCGGGGGCATCGCCGGTCTGGCCACGGCGTGGTGGCTGCGGCGCGCGGGCTGGGAGAGCACGGTGGTCGAGCACCATCGGACACCGCACGGGGTCGTCGACACCGACGCCGCGGCCGAGGGGGTCATCCCCGGCGGCTACGTCATCGACTTCTTCGGACCCGGCTACGACTCGATCGAGGCCATGGGGTTGCGCGACCGGCTGCGCAGCCACGACCTGCGCCTGGAAGGAATCCAGTACCGTGCGACGAACGGTCGTCGCACCGCGCGCATGGGCACCGACGCCACCCAGCGCATGGGCGGGGGTCGTCTGGTCTCGATGCTGCGCGGCAACCTGGAGCTGATCCTGCGCGAGGCGTTGGGACCGGGGGCCGACGTGCGGCACGGGCTCAGCGTCGCCCGTGTCGAGCAGGACCCCGACGGGGTGACGGTGGAGCTGACCGACGGCACCGTGGAACGGGCGGACCTGCTCGTGGGCGCCGACGGCGTGCACTCGCGGGTACGCGAGCTGGTGTTCGGGCCCGAGGAGCGGTACCGCCGTTACCTGGGCGCGCACACGGCCGCGTTCCTGTTCGAGGACCCCGAGGTGGTGCGGGCCGTGGGACGCGAGCTGCACATGGTGGAGGCGCCCCGGGTCCAGGCGGGCGTGTACGGCCTGACCGGGACCACGGGTGCGACCTTCCTGTGCCACCTGTCGCCGGAGGGATCGATGCCCTCGGATCCGCGCGCACGGCTGCGCGAGGTCTACGCGGGCATGGGCTGGTACCTGCCGCGCCTGTTGGAGGCGTGCCCGCCGAAGCCGTTCTACGACGAGGTCGAGCAGATCGAGGTGCCCACCTGGTCGCGTTCGCGGGTCGTGCTGGTCGGCGACGCCTGCCAGGCGGTGTCGCTCATGGCGGGCCAGGGCGCGAGCATGGCGGTGGCCGCCGCCGAGGTGCTGGGGCGTGAACTGGGCGGGGCGGGGCCCTCCGAAGCGGAGATCGGGGCCGCCCTGTCCCGGTACGAGGGCCGGGTCAAGCCCGTGATCGAGACGAAACAGGCGGCCGGACGGCGGCTGGCCCGGTGGTTCGTGCCCGCCTCGGCGACCCGGATGCTGGTGCGCCGCCAACTGCTGCGCCTGGCGTCGACGCCGCTGGCCGACCGGGTGGCGCGCCCCTTCCTGGCCAGTCCGAAGCTCACTCCGGAACGGGAGCGCGCCTGACCGCCCCACCACGCGGTCCACCGCACGGCGCCCGGCCGTCACCGCGGCGGACCGGCGCGACACCGACGTCGCGATGGGCTCCGCCCCTGCTCCCCGCGAGCCCGTCACGGGCTGACGGTGGCCTCCGCCGCCCGCGCGTTGCGCTTCGCGGCGCCCCGGGCCACACGGCGCAGCACGGCGAAGTTGCTGTCGGCCGTGCGCGTGCTCCCGCGCAGTCCCCCGTAGGCGCCCGCGACGATGAACTCCTTGTACCGCGCGGCGACGCGCCCCCGGAGCACGAGTGAGCGGGGGCGGTCGTCGGCGGTGACGAACTGGATGATCCCGTCGCGGCGTCCCAGGCTCACGCACAGGTTGAGGTAGCCGAAGGGGGTCCGCTTCGGTTCGCGCCCGGCGACGCGGTCGAGGATGACCTCCGCGGCCGTCCATCCCATGGGCAGGCCCGTGGCGCAGGACATCCGCAGGACCCCGCCCCCGGGATCCGTTCCGTGCGCGGCGTCACCGACCACGTACACGTCGGGGTGGGAGACCGAGCGCTGGGTGATGTCCACCAGGGCACGGCCGTCATCGTCGACGGTGAGTCCGGCCGCGCGCCCCAGGGGGGAGACGGAGAAGCCGACGGTCCAGGCCACGAGGGCGGCGGGCACGCGCGCGCCGTCGGCGAGGCGCACCCCGGTGGCGTCCACCTCGGCGACGTCGGTGTTCTCCCGGACGGTCACGCCGAGGCGGTCGAACACACGCAGGACGTGGGCGCGCCCCTTCTCGTTGGTGCCGGGGGCGATCCGGCCCCGGGTGAGCAGGTCGACGCGGATGCCGGGGTGGCTCTCGGCGATCTCTGCCGCCAGTTCGACACCGGTGTGCCCTCCCCCGATCACGGCGAGGCGTTCGGGCCGGTCGGAGGCGATGCGGGCGGCGATGGCGCGCGCACCGTCGAGCGTGGCGCAGGTGAGCGCGTGCTCGGCGGCGCCGGGGACGGCGACGCGCCCCTCCGAGCTGCCCAGGGCGTGGACGAGGGTGTCGTAGGTGAGGGTGCGGACCGTCCCCCCAACCCGCACCGAGACCCGCCGCGCGTCGGGGTCGAGGGCCTCGACCCAGCCCACGACCAGGTCGATGTCCGTGCCCTCCAGCGACTCGGTCAGCGGGTGCACGCCGACGTCGCGTCCGGCGGCGACCTCGTGCAGGCGGACCCGTTCGACGAAGTCGGCGCTGGCGTTGACCAGGGTGACGCTGACCTCGAGTGCGCGTGTCCGAGCGTCGTGGGCGATCTTGCGCGCCGCCGCGAGCCCGGCGTATCCGGCTCCGAGTACCAGGATGTCGTGTGCCATGGGGTCTCTCCCGTCGGTTCCGTGGACCTTCACCCCTTCGGACGGGGCGGCGACGGCCGAACGTGACATGGCGGCGCGAGACGAGGATCACTCCGGGGTGGGCGACAGAGACAAGGACGTCCACATGGCGGGACGTGTGTTCCACATGGTGTCCACGGGTGGAAGATTCGCCAGTCAGCGCGGCGCCCGTCGACGCACGGGGCCCGGAGCCGGCCCGGCCACGCGCCGCATCACGTGCCCGCTGACCAATAGCACCCGAAAGGTAGGCGTTCCGCCTCGTTTGGGTCGTGTGTGCGACGGGGTAGGCGGTCAGTGGGACCTTCGCCGTCACAGTCGGGGAGCCGCGCCTTCCGGCTCCGTCCGCCGAGGACGGCGGGGGAGGAGACGAAGGCAGCACCTCAGGGGGCTCGTGATGGATGGAACAAGCGCGGGCGGCGCGGGGGCCCGGGAGCGGGGGACGGCGACCACGTCGGCCTCCCCGCCCGGACAGCGTCAGAGCGACGACGTCATGGAGGGCAGTTCCCGGTTGGACGAGAAGTCCGAACTCCTCGCCGGAGCCGACCTCGCGGAGGGGAACGCCAAGGCCAGCTTCACCGTGCTGGAACGGGAGACCTGCCTCAACCTGCTGGCCGAGCACAGCGTCGGCCGGGTGGCCTTCACCATAGAGGGGGACGCCGCACCGACGATTCTGCCGGTGAACTACCTCATGACCAATGACACGATCGTGTTCCGGTCCACCCTGGCCGGAACGATCATGCGACACGGACGGGGCTACGCCTCCTTCCAGGTCGACCAGTTCGACGAGGAGCGCCGTGAGGGGTGGAGCGTCCTGGTCTCGGGCCGCTGCCGGTGGATCCGCGATCCCGGAGAGCTCTCCCGGCTCCCGCAGGGCCGCATGCCCCAGCCGTGGGCGGCCGGTCCGCGCGACGAGGTCCTCAAGATCACCCCGGCCAGGGTGAGCGGTCGGCGGATCAGCCGGTCCTGAGGGCCGTCGCGGCCCGGTCGGCGCCGACCGGGCCGCGCGCCCACCGCGGGACGGGGCGGGCACGCTCCGACACACCCGCCCCGTCCCGGCCTCGGCGGACGGGGAGGGAGTTCGGTTCGTCCCGTTTCGGGGTATCCGAGGCGTCATGGGAGTGCAAAGCCCGCCTCATCCCCGGTGTGTTCCCGTCGTACCGGCCGACCGTCCGGACACGATCGGGGCGTGCGCGAGCGATCCCGAGCGGCTCTCGGCCGCAGTCCCCGCAACCGATCCGTCCCGAGGCCGCCCGTGCTGAGCACGCGCGGCCGACGCGTCCTGTACGGCGCCGGAGCCGCCTTCTGCGCCGCCCTGTTCACCGTCTCCGGGGCGCAGCCCACCACACGGGGCGCCGTCGAGGCCTCCGCGGCCGTCCTCCCCCCGTCCGCGGCGCCCGCCACCCCCCTGCCGGAGGACGCGGGAGCCCCCACACTCCAGGTGCTCTCCTCCCGGCCCGACGCCGTCATGGGCGGCACCGCCCTGGTCCGGCTGGGCCTGCCGTCCGGAACCGCCCCGGACCGGGCCCGGCTGACGGTCGACGGCGAGGACGTCACCGACGCGCTCCGGGCGGTGTACCTGGACGGCGCTGGCCCGGCCCTGGAGGGGGTGGTCACCGGCCTGCCCGAGGGCGGGAGCACGCTGGTGGCGTCGCTGTCCGGGCTCCGGACGCGGCTCACGGTCACCAACCACCCGGCGCGGGGGCCGGTGTTCTCCGGCCCGCACGAGACACCGTTCGTGTGCGACACCGACTCCTTCGACCTGCACGGCGGAGGCACCCTCGGACCCGCCCTGGACGAGGACTGCTCCGCGCCGACCGTGGTTCGCCACATGTACCGCACCGCCGGGGGCGCGTGGGCGGCGATGCCCGACCCCGACCGCGTGCCCGACGACGCCGCCCGCACCACCACCTCCGCCGGCGCCGAGGTCCCCTACACCGTGCGGGTGGAGACCGGGACCGCCAACCGCGCGATCTACGAGACGGCCGTGCTGTTCACCCCCGGCGCAGACGGACCCGACCCCTGGCACGCGCCCGAGGGGTGGAACCGGCGCCTGGTCTACAAGTTCGGCGGCGGGTGCAAGGGCGGATGGTACGTACAGGGGTCGAAGACCGCGGGGGTCCTGGACGACGGCATGCTCTCCCGTGGATACGCGGTGGCTTCGGCCACGCTCAACGTGTTCGGGTTCAACTGCAACGACCTGCTGGCCGCCGAGACGATGTCGGCGGTCCGGGAGCGGTTCGTCCTGGCCCACGGCGCCCCCGACCTCACCCTGGGCTGGGGCTCCTCCGGCGGCGCCTACCAGTCCCACCAGATCGCCGACAACTACCCGGGCCTGCTGGACGGGGTGGTGGTGTCGCAGAGCTTCCCCGACGTGCTCACCTCACTGGTCCCGGCGGCCGCGGACGCGCTGCTGCTCGACACCTACGCCCGGGAGCACCCCGACGCCCTGACCCGCGACCAGCAGCTCGCGGTGTCGGGCTTCCCCTCGTGGCGGAGCATCGGACGCATGGCCCGGGAGGCGGTGCGGATCGACCCCAGGGGAACCTGTCGGGACCGGGTGCCCGACGAGCTCCTCTACCACCCCGAGGACAACCCCGGCGGCGCGCGGTGCGAGCTGTTCGCGCACACGGTCAACGTCTACGGCACCGACCCGGACACCGGTCGGCCCCGGCGCCCGCTGGACAACGTCGGTGTGCAGTACGGGCTCGGAGCGCTGCTGGACGGGACCATCGACGTGGACGCGTTCCTGCACCTGAACGAGCACGTCGGCGGTATCGACGCCGACGGTCAGGTGGTGTCGGAGCGGACCGTGGCCGATCCGGGGGCGACCGCCGCCGCCTACCGGACCGGCCGCCTGCTCAACGGCGGCGGGGGCCTGGCGCGGATCCCGGTCGTGGACCACCGCACCTACCTCGACGACTCCCCGAACGGGGACGTGCACATGCGCTACCACTCGTTCGCCACCCGTGAGCGGCTGCGCGCGGCGAACGGCACCGCCGACAACCACGTGATGCTGGTGGAGGCGCGCGGGTCGGGCGGGTTCTCCGCGTCGGCGCCGGTGGCCGGCCGGGCGCTGGTCGAGCTGGACGCGTGGGCGACGGGGATCCTGGAACGGCGAGGGGAGCACCCGCGGGTCCCGGACGCGGACCGGCTCCGCGCCGCGCGGCCGGAGTGGCTCACGGACTCGTGCTGGGTGGGGGACGCTCCGCGTCGGCGGGTGGTCGGCGAGCAGCTGCCGCTGGGGGCCGGGAGCGGGGACACGTGCGCGGAGGCCTACCCGGTGCACTCCTCGCCGCGCATGGTGGCGGGGGCGCCGCCGGCCTCGGACGTGATCCGGTGCCGCCTGGTGCCCTTCGACGCGCGGGCGCACCCGGCGCGGTTCACGAAGGAGCAGGCCGAGCGGGCGGAGCGGGTGTTCGCGGAGGGGGTGTGCGACTGGTCGGCCCCCGGCGAGGGGCAGCGGGGTCTGGCGGGCACCTGGTTGCGGTTCTGACCCGATCCCGGGATGCGACAGGGCCGAAACCGAGGACGGGGGTCGGGACGAACCGCGCACATCCACCGATGTACGCGATTCCCGACAGCGTTTCCGGGGAGAACGTCGCGGAGTTCCCCGAAACGACACGAATCCGTGTTCGCCCCACTACGGTGGGTCCCGAAAAGATTCGAGCCCGGTCGGTGCCACCAACACCGGTCCCGGGCTCTGACCATCCCTCCTGAATCAACCAGGAAGGCGGCTGCCGTGCAGTCTACTGTCCTCCACCCCTGCCTCGAGGCCGAAACCCCGGATCCAGTCGACTCTTTCGCGTGCGGCCCCCGCAGGCGTGAGAAGGGCGCGCTGAAGGGGGTCGGGTTCATTCCGGTCCTGTGGGTCGCCCGGGCCCTGCGTGAAGGGCTGCTGCCCTGCTGCCGGACGGTCCCGGTCGCCCTGGCCATCGCCGACGCCGTGGACGCCGACGGGCGGTGGTGTTTCCTGAGCCACGAGACCATCGTGCGGCGCTGCGGCGGCACCGTGAGCCGGTCCACGGTCGAGCGCGCCCTGAACGACCTCGCCGCCGCCGGACTCATCCGGCGCCTGACCCGTTCCCAGGTGCGCGACTTCTTCGCCGAGGACGTGACGGACGGCGTCCGACAGGCCGACCGGCTCCCCGGGGTCCTGGAGCTGCTGATCCCCGCCAGTGCCTTCGCCGAACCGACGCTGGCCGAGATCAACGAGGTCCGCGCCGGGTTGGACGAGGACCCCCTCGACGCGGCCACCCGCCCCTACCCACGTGTGGGAACGACACCCCAGTCCGAGGTGCCGCCCGTTCGATCTGACGTCCGCGACACGTCGGATCGAGGTACAGACCCTTACCCCACACACCCTTCCCCCAGCGACCCTTCTCCGTCCGTCCGGAGGTGCGAGCCCGGGGAAGCGGCGGCCCCGCCGCCGGGCGCACGGCCAGCGACACCCCGGCGAGGCGGCTGATCGCGCGCATCCCCGACGCGGCCCTGGGAAACCCGGCCGCCGACCGCGCCGCGTTGTCGCGGGCCGTGCGCCGGGTTCTGAACGAAGGGCTGGAGCCCGAAGAACTGACCGCCGTGCTGCGCGACGCCACGAGCGCGCGCCGCCCCTTCCCCGCGCTCATGCGCCGCCTGCGCGGCCCCGAGGACGCACGCGCCTTCCTCGACGGACGCCTCGGGCGCGGCGTCGGCGGGACCCCGCCCTCACCGTTCACGGGTCTCCCCCTCCCCCGGACCGGAGACGACCCCGGCCCCTTCGCCCGGCCGCCGGAGTTCTCGGTGGACGCGGCCGGGACCGCACCCCGCACCTGCCCGGACCACCCCGCGATCCGCAACGCCCCCGGAGGGACCTGCCGGGTGTGCGACCGCCCCTGCCGGACGGTCCCGGGCGAGCTGATGCACCCGCCC
>NZ_ANBC01000172.1 GCF_000341125.1 Nocardiopsis lucentensis DSM 44048
GATGCGCGCCTCCCTCGACGAGGGCCGAAAACGTACGACGACCGTACCTCCGAGCCCGTCGGCCCTGCCCTCCCCCGCCCGCCGAAAGGCCGTCTCGGACGTGCGCCGCCTCCTCGCCGATCTGCGCCCCGGCGGATGAGAGGCCCCGGTCCGCCGACGGCACCGCGGAGGCCCGCCAGGCACGGTCGGAGGAGTCCGTGAAAGGGAGGGAACGCGCCCGTCACCCCGCACCGCCCCGGGCAAGCGGCGACCGGAGGAGCGACACGGCCGGGAGGGCTGCGGGGACTGGTCGGATCGGGCGGCCCTACCCCTGGAGGTCGCCGATACCGCGGCTGATGCGGGCACAGGCCAGCGCGCCCGCCACCACACCGACCGCGACGAGGACGGAGGAGGCCTGAAGGGCGGTGCCGGTGTCCCCCGCCACCGCGGCCCTGAGCATGGCCAGCGCCCAGTAACCGGGAGAGAGCGGCGCGGTGGCCTGCGCCCAGGCGGGCATCATGGAGATCGGCACCAGGGCCCCTCCCAAGGCGCTCACCACCAGGGCGCCGACGTCGCAGATGGCCGCGAGTTCGCCGTGACCGCGCACGACACCGGCCAATGCGACGCCGATGGCCAAAAGCACGAAGGACCACACGCAGACCGCGAACAGGATCAGCGGAAGGGGACCGGTGACGGGCATCCCCACGACCCGGGATCCGAAGAGCAGGAGCAGCGCCTGTTGGACGACCAACAGCACGAAGACGGGGAGCGCCTTGCCGACGAGCATCTCGACGATCGACACGGGGGTCGCCCGCAGCCGGTTCCAGGTGCGCCACGTGCGTTCGGTCAGCAGGGCGGTGCCCACGACCGACAGGGAGAGCACGGAGAACATCACCAGCATGCCGATGACGGCCTGGGCCTCGCCGTCCTCCGGCAGCGCCGCCCGGTGGAGCGGGCTGAAGACGAGCATGAGCACCATCGGCATGACCAGGTAACTGATCAGGTGGCCGGGGTCGCGTAGCCGCAGCGTGGTGTTGTGGCGGATCAGCAGTGCCAGTCGGTGGACGGAGTCAGTCCGCATGGGCCACCGCCTGGTAGAGGTCGTCGAGGGTGGGCTGGCGCAGGTCCACGGAACGGACAGGCCTGGTCGCGCCGACCAGCATCTCGGCCAGGGTGGTGGTGGGGTCGGTGGTGGAGACGCGCACCTCCTCGTCGTCGAAGGCCAGGCGCACCTCGCCGGGAATCCGGTCGAGCAGTTCCGAGGCCTCACCTCGTGCGATGGTCCGCCCCTGCCGGGCGACGGCGATGCTGGCCCCCAGTTCGGTGAGTTCGGGAAGGTAGTGGGTGGTGTAGACGACCGCCGCTCCCTCCTCGGCACGGGCTCGCACCACCTCCAGGAGGGACTGGCGGGTCTGGGGGTCCACCCCCGCGGTGGGTTCGTCCAGGAGCAGGAGGGCGGGGCGGTGGATCATGGCCGCCGCGGCCTGCACACGGCGCTGTTGGCCCCCGGAGAGGACACCCACCCTCCGGTCGAGGAAGTCCGTGAGCCGGAGGAGTTCCGCGATCTCGTCGATCGCCCGGGTGAGGCCCCGTCGGCGAAGACCGTGCAGGCCCCCGAACAGGCGCAGGGTCTGGCGGGGGGTGACGGTCGGATACACGGCGAGGTGCTGGGGGGCCAATCCCAGGAGGCGGCGGGCGGCGCGCGGCGCCCTTCCGTTGACCAGTACCTTCCCCCTGTCCGGGCGCAACAGCCCCGAGACGACGTTGGCGAACGTGGTCTTTCCCGCCCCGTTGTGCCCGACGAGTCCGACGATCTCACCGGGCCGGGCGACCAGGGTGAACCCGTCCAGGGCGTTGACGGAACCGAACCTCTTCACCAGGTCCAACGCTTCGAGCATGTTTCGTCCCATGCTTTCTGTGCGGTGTACAGAACGGACTATACGGTGTACATTAAGACCATGGAAAAGATTAAGCAAGAACGGCGGGAGGAAATTCTCTCCGTCGCTCTGCGCCTCTCGGAGGAGCAGGGGCTGGCCGCCGTGTCGATGCGGGCCATCGGGGCGGGGGTCGGCCTGACGCCCATGGCCCTGTACGGGTACTTCGAGAGCAAGGACGCCCTCTTGGACGGCCTCGTGGGCCGCGTCCTGCGGGAGGTGCCCCGCCCCGGCCCCGGGCTGGACTGGCGGGAACGGCTGCTGGTGTGCGCGCGGGGGGCCAGGGCGGTGGCGCACCGGTATCCCCGGACGTTCCCTCTCCTGCTGACCAGGCCGGTGGTGCTCGCGGAGGCGATGCGCGTCGTGGACCCCCTCTACGCGGCGCTGTCGGAGGCCGGGATCGCCGACGGCGAGGTGGCCGGATGGGAGCGCATGTTCAGCACCTTCGTACTGGGTTTCGCGGTCTCGGAGGTCAGCGGTCGCTTCGGGGAGGGGAACCTGGGCACCCGCGAGCGCCGAGAACAGCTGGAGCCCGGCGAACTGCCCGCGCACCATCGGCTCCGGGGGGGAC
>NZ_ANBC01000173.1 GCF_000341125.1 Nocardiopsis lucentensis DSM 44048
CGCGGAGTTCGAGAGGGGACTGCGCAGGCTGGTGGAGATGGTCGAGGAGGAGAGCCGACGGCCCTCCGGCCACTGATCCCCCCTCGGAACACGGACGAACAGCCCTGCCGTCTGGGGCGTGCGCTCCCTCGGTGACCGGATCCGCCCGTGGGCACCGTGTGGCCCGTGGCGCTGTCCGCGGTCGGCGGGCTACTCCTGCTCTGGCCGCTCGCCGCCCTCGCTCGGGCCCGGCAGCGCGAGGTGCGGCTGCTGCCCGGCCACCTCGCGCTGCCCGTCGACCCGGTACCGGACTTCATCCCCGTACTCGGACACGCTGACGACGCCATCGCGGTCGCCGCCGTGCTCCGTCTGGTCGGCCCGCCCTTCGCTCAGGACCGTTGATCCTCCGACCGGTGTCGTCCCGGCTGCCCGTCGAACACGTCCTCGAAAGGTCGCGAAGACACCAGAGAAAGCCGTTGCCGACATGACGCGACACGGTCCACCACCCAGGACCGAACGGCCCCGCTGTCGCGCACCATGCCCAGGACTTCTCGCGCCGTCCGCTGGACCCCATGCATCCAAGGGGCGATGGGATCCTCCTCCAGGACCGCCGCGAACCGTTCCCGGGCCACGGCGGTGTCACCGACGAGCGCCGCCGCGACACCGGCGTTCCACGGCTCCCGGAGATGCCCCCGCCTGACCGGCTGAGCCGCCATGAACTCCGCCGCCGACCCAGGATCGGGGAACCTGCGCCGGAACTCCTCCATCCGTCCTCGGGCGAGAAGAGCCAGATCCTCTGCGACTGGCGCGAACTGCTCGTCGTCGCGGTAGTCCGCGGTTCCACGCAGTCGCTCACTGACGTTGAAGGCGAAGTGGTCGAGGTCCTGCCACAGCCACATCGCTCCGACGCGCAGGCCACCGCCCTCGCTCCACCGGGGGGAGGGGAACTCCACGAGCCCCAGCCACCATCCGTGGTCGTCCAACCACAACCGGGACCGGCCGCGTTGGCGGAGGCCGAGGGGACGCAGCCGGGCCCGAGCCGCCGCGGCCACCAGCCGTGACGCCGAGGAGACGGATGCCATGACGAGATTCTCCCTCAGAGGGCCGGGTGCCGGTCCAGGACGCGACGCCCCGGGACACGGCCGGGTATCGCACCGGACGACTCCGGGCTGCGGGATCGGTCCGGTGGAGGGCATCCCCGTTCCGACTCCTCTGACCCTCCCGGCCCGGAAAGGAGGGCTCCGCGGCGCCCGGCCCCTCTCACGCCCCCGCCCGCAGGGGCGGTGCCAGGGGACAGTACTCTCCGGCCAGTCGGCAGGCGGCGGCCAGTCCCGCGACGACGGCCGCGACGATCACGGTGACGAGGCCGAACGGCGCGGGAAGCTCCTGGGTGAGCACGAAGACGCCCATGACCAGCACGAAGCCACCGAAACCCTTCCGGAGAACGGGTTCGGGCACCCGGGAGGTCAGGAGCGCGCCGACGAACGACCCCGCGACGGCGGCGACCGTGACGGTGGCGACCAGCGTCCAGTCCAGGCTCACCGTCGTCAGGTATCCGGCGAGCCCGGCGAAGGACTTCATGGCGATCACCAGCAGCGAGGTCCCCACCGCGACCGGCATGGCGAGTCCGCCCAGCAGTGCCAGGGCGGGCACGACCAGGAAGCCGCCTCCGGCGCCGACGAGACCGGTGACCGCCCCGACGGCCAGACCGTCCAGGACGATCCGCTTCAGGGGCAGGGCCCCGCCGCGGGGTTCCCCGCCCCCNCTTCCGCGGATCATGGCCACGGCGGTGGCGACCATCATGAGGGCGAAGGCGATCATCAGGAGGGTGCCGGGGATGTGTCCTCCCGCCAGACCGCCCAGGAAGGCGCCCGCCATGCCCGCCGCCCCGAAGACCAGTCCGGTGCGCCACCGGACGTTCCCCCGACGGGCGTGGGTGAACGTGCTGATCAGCGAAGTGGTACCGACGACGAACAGGGACGCGGCGATGGCCTCCTTGGGGCCCATGCCCGCGACGTAGGTCAGCAGCGGGACCATCAGGATGGAACCGCCGCCTCCGAGCAGTCCGAGCGTGAGACCCACCACCACGGCGAGCGCCGCGACCAGGATCATCTGGAACTCCATGCTTCACTTCTTTCGTGGTTCGGACCTGCGGGTTCGACCGGGCGACGGTCCGTCCCGGTCCGGGCGGTACCGCTCCCGAAGGGGCGCTGTGCCCCGGATGTGGTCGGAGCGGTCCTGACGGCGCCCCGGGGCGGGGCGGCGCCCGTCGCGCGGAACAGGGCGCGTCCGGTCGGGCACCGCCCCCGGTCGGCGGGGTCAGCCGGCGGCGGTCCCGGCCCTCGTGCCCTGGCTCTGGCGCCAGGCGGCCCAGCCCGCGTAGCTGCCGTCGAGCTCGACGACGTCGTATCCGGCGCGGCGCAGGGCGCTGGCCGCGACGGAGTTACGGGCACCGCCCTGGCAGTAGCTCACGATGGTGCCGTCGGCGGGCAGCTCGTCGAGGTGCCACAGGACCCGGCCCGCGCTGAGCTGGCGGGAACCGGGGATGTGCCCCGCGGCGTGCTCGGTCCTGTTGCGCACGTCCAGGACGAGTGCGGCGCCGGAGTCCTCCAGCTCGGCCGGGGAGATGACCGGCGGCACGGTCGTCGGCAGGCCCTCCAGGGTGGTGGTGTAGCCGACGACGTGGTCGATGCCGACGCGCAGCAGGTGGTCGCGCACCGCCCGGGCGGTGTCCCCGTCGGGTGCCAGGAGCACCAGGGGACGGCTCTCGGCCTCGGGGTCGTAGGCCCAGGCGCCGAAGCTGGCGGCCTTGTCCGGGCCGGGGATGTTCAGCGCCCCGGGCACGGTGCCCCCGTGCACCTCGGTGTGCGGCCTGGTGTCGACGAAGACGGTCGCGTCCTCGCGCAGGGATCCGCCGACCTCACCGGTGGCGAGTTCGGGCGGCGCGGCCAGGGGGCCCAGGACCCTGGGTCCCTCCTTGTTCTGGCGCTTCATCCGGGCGAAGTAGGCGTGGGCGTCGGGCTGCCCGTCGAGCAGCTCGTCGATGAAGCCCCTCTCGTCGCCGTCGCGCAGGTACGGCGCCCACCAGGCGTTGAGGCGCTCGTATCCGACCGTGGTGGCCGGGAGCGCGCCGAGCGCCTTGCCGCACGCGCTGCCGGAGCCGTGCCCGGGGTAGACCTGGACGTGGTCGGGCAGCGTCAGGAAGGCGTCGCGGAGGCTGGCGAACAGCAGTCGCGCGCCCTCGTACCGGGTGTCCACCCCTCCCGCGGCCTCGTCGAGCAGGTCGGGGCGGCCCAGGTCCCCCGCGAAGACGAAGTCGCCGGAGAGCATGTAGCCCGGGTGTTCGCTGAACGCTCCGTCGGTGACCAGGAAGGACAGGTGCTCCGGGGTGTGGCCGGGCGTGTGGCGGGCCCGGACCGTGATGTTGCCGATGATGATGGCGTCGCCGTCCAGGAGACGCTCGGCGTCGAAGCCGTACTGCCAGTCCTCGCCTCCCTCACCGGAGACGTACACCGTGGCGCCCGTCGCCGCGGCGAGTTCCCGGGTGCCGGAGAGGTAGTCGGCGTGGATGTGGGTCTCGGTCACGGCGACGATCCGCATGCCGTGCGCGCGTGCCAGGTCGAGGTATTCGCCGATGTCGCGGCGGGCGTCGACCACGACGGCC
>NZ_ANBC01000174.1 GCF_000341125.1 Nocardiopsis lucentensis DSM 44048
CGACGTGGTTGCGGGGCTGGTTGTAGGGCAGGCGAGCCAGGGCCATGCCCATGGCGCAGGTGTCGGTGATCGCGGCGAAGGTCAACCCGGCACCGATGACCCCGGCGACCGCCACGGCCGGCGGCCACAGCAGGGAGGCGAGCACGGAGGTCAGGACGACGCCTCCGGCGACCAGACGGACCTGGCGCTCCAGGGACCACCGTTCCCGTCCGCGTACGACGGGAGCGCCCTGGGCCTCCCAGGCGTTCATGCCGCCGTTCATCACCACCGTGTCCCGCAGGCCGGCGGCGGCCAGCTTGTCCTGGCACTGGCGGGGCCCGG
>NZ_ANBC01000175.1 GCF_000341125.1 Nocardiopsis lucentensis DSM 44048
GGTGACGATGCGCTCCAGGTGCGCGTCCACGCGCTGGAGCGGAAGGTTGACCGCGCCGGGGATGTGGGAGCTCTCGTACTCGGCGGGAGTCCGCACGTCCACCAGCAGGGCGTCGGGGTCGGCCTCGACCATGCTGCGCACGGCGTGCACGTCGATGGTGTTGTCGGTCATGGTTCTCCTCGAAGGTGCTGTCGAACCCCGGCCCTTGGTACACCGGGGGGTATCCAGAAAACACACGGAACCCTGGACGCGGGAAGGGAACGGGCGGCGGCCGGCCTCCCCCGCCGTGGCGTCCGCGAGCCCCCAACATACTAGGGGGAGTATCCGAAAGCCATGGATGGACTTGTACCGAACTCCGCACGAGACCGGCTGAGGAAGGAGCGTGAGACACTCCGGGGACACGGGCAGGCCCGCGAAACCCTAGGCCAGGGCCAGGAACAGCTTCTCCAGCTCGGCCTCGGTGAGTTCGGGCTCCTGACCGGCCTCGCGGGCGGCGTTGCAGTGCCGCATACCGCTGGCGACGATCTTGAACCCGGCCCGGTCGAGAGCGCGGGAGACGGCCGCCAACTGCTGCAGGACCGCGGCGCAGTCCTCACCCTCCTCGATCATCGAGATCACTCCGGAGAGCTGCCCCTGGGCGCGCTTGAGCCTGGTGAGGGCGTCACCCACCATTTCGGGTTTCATCTGTGTCCTTTCACCGCTTGGACGTAAGCATACCCCCCGGTGTATCCATCCCGCCAGTCGCGTGGATCACACCGGCCGTACGGCCGCGAAGGACGGTCCGGCCGCCGCGCGCGGCTAAAGGTCCTCGAAGGCCTCCTCGCCGGGGCGCCAGACCATCCAACGGCGGTCGGCGAAGCCGCTGAGCATCGCGATCTCCGGCCCGACGAGGTCGTTCTCGGCGGGGTGGAGCCGGATCGCACCGCTCGCGAAGTCGAGCCCGAGCCCGATGCCGGTCGCCTCGTGGGTGGCGGTCACCCTCCGCTCGATGAGTGTGAGCAGCGCGTCGGACCATCCTGGCTCCGCGGGGGTGAACCACCGCCCCTCCAGCGCCACGTCCGGGAGGACGTCGCAGGTGAGCAGGGGTTCGTCGCGGGACGCCTCACTGTCGAACCACAGCTGGACGTAGTCCAGGACGAACTGCGCCGAGTACAGGCGGCAGCCGACGAGGCGGCCCAGGAGCGCGTTGGGTTCGTACACCACGGCCAGGACCATAGCAGCGGCGAGGGCCGGGGGCCGCGTGACCGCCGTTCACGTTACCCGAGGCAGCCGTACGGCCTCGGTCCCACCGTCGGTCAGTACTCGGCGGGCCGGTGCAGGACGAACAGTCCGCTGTGCAGGGGCCGGTCCCGGCGCTGGTCGTCGGTGGCCACGAACTCGTCCAGGACGGCGACGATGCGCCGGTCGAGCTCCGCCACGTCCTCGTCGGACAGGTGCAGGGCGAACCGTGAGAACGTGCGCACCGACTCCGGACCGGCCTCGCCCAGCTCCTCCTGGAAGGCGGCCAGGGGCGCCGCGGCGGGAGGGGATTCGGACTCGCCCCCGACGCCGGTGAAGGAGAGCCACCAGGTCTCACCCGTGGACCGGTAGGGCTTCTCCAGCGCGCCGCTGGCGCCGGTGCGCACGGGCGCGGCGACGAGCAGGCCCGCGTCGACGAGCTGGCGCACGTGGTAGAGCACCGTGCCCGGCGTGGTGTCGAGCCGGTCGGCGATCTCCTTGTTGGTGAGCTCGCGGTGCAGGCACAGCCGCAGGATGCGCACGCGCAGCGGATGCGCCAGGGCCTTGGCCTCGCGGACGGTCGCCGGACGCCGCCGCCTTCCGGCGGGGTCCGCCTCGTGCCCGTCCTCCAGCTCACCCATGGCGACAGCCTAACGAACGCGCGGGCGGCCGCGAACGCCGGCCCGGAAGGCGATTGAATTTTCTCGATCGATCAGTGATTCTCAACCCATGACCGATGACACCCCCCTTCGGCCCGACACCTCCTCCCCCGACACCGGGTCCCGGCCTCTGGGCACCCGCTTCGGTTTCCTGCTGACCTCGTCCTCGCTGTCCAACCTGGCCGACGGCGTGCTCAAGGTCGGCCTGCCGCTGGCCGCCCTGGCCCACACCGACTCCCCCACGCTCGTCGCGGGCGTCACCATCGCGCTGAGCCTCCCGTGGCTGCTGCTGGCCCTGCCCGCCGGGGCGCTCGCCGACCGCGTCGACCGGCGCGCGGCGATGCTCGGCGCCAACGTCGCGCGCGCGGCGCTCCTGAGCCTGCTGGCCGTACTGCTGTCCGTGGACGCCGGTTCGATCTGGGTGCTGTACGCCGTGGCGTTCTGCGTCGGAGCCGCCGAGACCGTCCACGACACCGCCGCGCAGTCGATCCTGCCCCAGGTGGTCCCGCGCGACCGGCTCTCCCGCGCCAACGGGCGCCTGCACGCGGTCGAACTGACCGCGAACCAGTTCGCGGGCCCTCCCCTGGGCGGGCTGCTGGTGGCGCTGGGCGCCGTGGCGGCCTTCGCGGCGCCCGCCGCGCTGTGGCTGGTGGCCGTGGGCGCGCTGCTGCTGGTGCGGGGGCGGTTCCGGGTCGGGCGCGCCACCCGCACGAGCCTGCGCGCCGACATCACCGAGGGGCTGCGGTTCCTGTGGCGGCACCGGCTGCTGCGCACGTTCGCGGTCCTGGTCGGCTCCTCCAACCTGGCCACCAGCGCGACCTTCGCGATCCTGGTGCTGTTCGCGGTGGGGCCGGGCTCCCCGATGGGGCTGTCCGAGCCCGGCTACGGACTACTGCTGACCAGCACGGCGGCGGGAAGCCTGCTCGGCGCGCTGACCGCCGACCGCGTCGAAGGCGTGCTCGGCCGGGCCTGGGCGCTGCGGCTGTCGGTCCTGGGTTCGGCGTCCTGCTCGGCGTTCCCGCGCTGAGCGCGAACCCCCTCGTGATCGGGGCGGGGTTCGTCGTGGGGGGTGTGAGCATCGCGGTGTGGAACGTCATCACGGTGTCGCTGCGCCAGCGCGTCACCCCCGACGCCCTGCTCGGCCGCGTCAACAGCGTCTACCGGCTCATGGCGTGGGGGACGATGCCCCTGGGCGCGGCCCTGGGCGGCGTGCTCGCCGAACTCCTGGGCCTGCGCGCGGTGTTCGCGCTCATGGCCCTGGTGGCCCTCGCGCCCCTCGCGGTCCTCGCCCGCGTGGACGAGGCCGCCCTGTCCGGGGCCGGCGGGGAGGCGGTCAACGGCTGACCGCCGAACGCGCCCACCACCAGGCGGCCCCGGCCAGCAGGGCGCCCGCCACGGTCCCGCACGGCGCGGCGAGCGCCACGGGGGCCAGGCCGTAGGCGGGCAGGG
>NZ_ANBC01000176.1 GCF_000341125.1 Nocardiopsis lucentensis DSM 44048
CAGGGCGGGGGAAGGACCCACGCCGCCACGGGCACCAGGACGAAGAGCACTCCCACGCCCTTGAGCACGACCAGGGCGCGCATCCGGTCCCGCGCGACGGCCGTGACCGCCAGCGCGAGGGCCGCCGCCAGGAGTCCGGCGACGGGAACCGCGGCGACCATCGACCACGTGTCGCCGTCGGCCAGTCCGCTGAGCGGCAGGGTGAGCGCGAGCTGCACCGCGGTGAGCCCCGCGGCGGCCACCGCCCGGCAGGTGAGATAGGCACCGGCCCCGAGCGGGGAGGCGGCCCACAGGGCCAGCGTGCCCCGCTCCCGGTCCTCCGCGGCCCGCAGCGCCACCACCGAACCGGCCATCATCGGCACGTGCAGCAGGACCAGTGCCGCCAACAGCACCGGCCGCCACGACGCCACGTCGACACCGGCCAGGACCGGGGTGTCCGCCACCAGGGGCAGGCCCGCGCGCAGGCCCAGGGCCACCACGACCGGGCCGGCCACGAGCGCCCAGACCATGCCGTCGGTGGCCGCGTCCCGCAGGTCGACCCGGGCCAGGATCCACACCGGGGCTCCCTCCGCCCGGGGAACGCGTGTCCGACGCGGCCCCCGTACACGGGTCCACGGTGGCCGGCCCCCCTCAGCCGTTCGCGCCCGCACCAGTGCCCGGCGCGCCCACACGCAGGCGCCCGCGGTCGCGACGACGGCGACCGCCGCCAGCACCGCGACCGCCGTGCCCGGCAGCGGCACGGCTGAGGGGTCCAGTCCCCAGCGCACCACCGTGTGGGCGGCCGTGGTCGGCACGGCGTACCAGGCCGGGTGTCCCGCGATCCCCGACGCCACCAGCAGGGGTGGCGCCAGGAGCGGGCCCAGGCAGAGGGGGACGGAGACCATCAGGTCGGACAGGCCCCGCGCTGACGCGCACGCGGCCACCGACACCGCGCACAGCAGGGTCGCGAGCAGGGCCGTGCCCACGACGGCCACGGCGACACCGGTCACTCCGTCGACGGGGCGCGCGGCGACCGCGATCGGCGTCGCGGCCACGGAGCCGAGCACGGTGAACACGACCAGTCGGGCGGCCAGGTACTCCCCCGCGCCCAGGGGGCTCGCCGCCAGTGCCGCCCACGCCCCGCTCGTGCGCTCACCGAGCATGAGGACGGCGACGAACAGCACTCCGAACCCGGCGGTGTCCAGGAACAGCAGCAGTCCCGCGACCGGGCGGGCGGGTCCCTCCGGAAGCGCGAGCACGACCAGGGCCCACACCAGTGCCAGGGCCAGTGCCGTGAGCGCCGTGCCCCGCCGGGTGTGGATGCGCCTCTCCAGGTCCAGCGCGGTCAGAACGGAGCTCGGCGGGACGCTCACGGCTCCCGTCCGATCCGGCGGCCGGTGACGCGCGCGAAGACGTCGTCGAGTGTGGCCTCACGGCTGTGCACGGTCTCCACGTGGGATCCGGTGATCCCGAGCGGCTCCGCCAGGGTGTCCATCGGGAGTTCGGCGCGTTCCAGGTGTCCGTTCCGGCGGAATTCCACGACCACACCCGGCCTCCCGTGGGCGAGCCGCAGCCGCCGGGGGCCGTCCCCCGCGACGACGCGCCCGTCGACGACGAAGGCGATCCGGTCGCAGACGCGTTCGGCGGTGAGCATGTCGTGGGTGGTGACCACGACCGTGCTCCCCCGGCGGGCGCGGTCCCTCAGGATCTGGCGGACGTGTTCGGCCCGGACCGGGTCCAGTCCGCTGGTGGGCTCGTCCACCAGGAGCAGTTCGGGTCGGTTGACCAGGGCTCGGGCCAGGTTGAGGCGGACGAGCATGCCCTTGGAGAAGTCCGCGGTCCTGCGGTCGGCGGCGTCGGTCAGGTCCAGCAGGTCCAGGAGCGTGCCCGGGTCCTCCGTGGGGCCGCGGTGCAGGCCCGCGAAGACGGCGAGGTTCTCCCGGGCGGTCAGGGCGGGAAGGTGGGCGGGGAGTTCGAAGCCGACGCCGATCCGCTCGAAGAAGTCCCGGTCACGGCCCCGGCCCACGGGGGCGCCGAGCACGCTGACGGTTCCCCCGAAGCGGCGGATCCGCCGGGTGAGGACGCGGTGGACGGTGGACTTCCCGGCCCCGGAGGGTCCCAGGAGGCCGAAGACCTCACCCCGTTCGACGGTGAAGTCCATGCCGTCCACGGCCGGGGCGCGAGCGCCGCGGTAGCGGACGGTGAGGCCGCGCACGTCGATCGCGCTCACGGCTGCCGCCTTTCCGCCCGGGTCAGGGCGTGGGAGGGCGCAGGGCCGCGAGGGCTTCGTCGACCATGCTCGGAAGGGCTTCGGTGGGGCCGTCCTCGGCCCAGGTGGTGACCGTGGTGGTGAGCACGGCCGTACAGGCCGCCGCGACGGCGCGGGTCGCCAGGGGGATCCGGTCGGAGTCCGCCCCGTGCAGCACCCGTTCCAGGAGCCGTTGGGTGGCGGCCTGGTTCTCCCAGAGGCGGGCGCGCAGGCTCGGCGCCGAGAGCATCAGCAGGGTGCGTTCGCGGGCGACCGCCAACGCGGCCGTGTCGAGGTGGGTGAAGGCCTCGGCGATGCCCAGACGGACGCGTTCGACCGGGTCGGTCTCGGTCCTGGCGCAGACGTGGCGGGCGATCAGCGGGTCGTAGTCGTCGCTGAGGACGACGTCCTCCTTGGTCGGGAAGTACCGGAAGAACGTGGTATGGGAGACGCCGGCGGCCGCGGCGACGCGCTCCACGGTGACCTGGTCGTAGCCGTGTCTGGCGAACAGGTCGAGCGCCGCCTCCTGGATCGCCGCGCGGGTGCGCGCCCGCTTGTCCGCCCGCCAGTCCGCCACTCCGACCTCCTGGTGTTAGTGACTAACATGTTAGTGGCTAACATCCTGAGTGGGCAAGGGACGGAACACCCGGTGCGTTCACGTCGCCGACCGAACGCCGCGTCCCCGCGAGGACTCCCGGCCCCGGCGCGCTCAGCCGGACGAGTTCCAGTGCCCCGCCAGGTCCCTGTAGAGGGGGGAGTCGCGCAACAGGGACTCGTGGGTGCCGAACGCCGTGCCCGCGCCGTCCAGGACGAGGATCCGGTCGGCCCGAAGCGCCGACGACAGCCGGTGCGCGATGACGATCAGCGTCGTGCCCGGCCGGTTCGCCAACGCCTTCTCCGCGTGCTCCTCGGCGGCCGGATCCAGGTGGCAGGTCGATTCGTCCAGGATGAGCAGCGGCGCCGGGGACACGTAGGCCCGGACCAGACAGAGCGCCTGCCGCTCCCCGGCGGAGAGCGCCCCGGGATCCACGTCGGCCCCCAGACCGCCCAGGCGGTCCACCAACGGCCCGAGGCGCAGAGCCGTCACCGCCCGGGTGATGCGGTCGTCGCCGGCGCCGGGATCCAACTGGGCGAGGTTCTCCCGGACCGAACCGGCGAAGACGTACCCCTGTTGGGGGAGGAGCACCCGCATCCGGGCCAACGCCTGGGGGGAGTGTCCGACGACCGCTCGACCCGCCAGACGTACGGCGCCCTCGTCGGGCGGGTGCATTCCGGCGAGCACGTGCGCCAGCGTCGACTTGCCGATTCCGCTCGGACCGACGACCGCGACGCGCTCGCCCTCCCCGACCGTGAGGCCGAACCCCTCCACCAGGGGGCGTGTCCCGGCCCCGTAGGACACCCGAACCCCGCGGCACCACACAGCCGGGGCGGGTCCCCTCCCGGGGTCGGGGTCGGGAACGGGGTCGGGGTCGGCGCACGGTCCGGGACCACCGGCCTGCGCGACCCGGGCCCCGCCCCCGTCGGCGCCGTCCGCCTCCGAGGACACGAAGCGGTCGAGGACCACCACGAGGCGACTGCCCGCGGCTCCCAGCGCGGTCATCATCGTCTGGAGCGCGGGCAGCAGTGACTGCACGAGGTAGGCCAGGGCGCCCATGAGCGCTCCCGTGGTGACGCCCTGGTCGCGCAGCCAGGGCGTGGCCACGAGCAGCAGCACGACGGGCAGCTGCCCGGCCACGCCCAGTGCCAGCGTCCTCGCGGCCGTCCAGCGGGCCAGGGACCGCGTCGACGCGGCGGCCTCGTCGATCAGCTCCCGCGCCCCGTCGGCCGCGGCGTCGGTCGTCCCGCAGGCCACCAGGTCGCGCAGTCCTTCACGCAGCGCCCCCGCACGGTCGGTGAACTCCTCGTCGGCGTCGAGGAACCGGCGTTGCGCCGCGGCCATCGGGACGAGCGTGAGGAGGAAGAGCACCAGACCGAGCAGCATCGGCGGCACCACGACCAGGAGCAGCTGGGGAGCCAGGGTGAGCATTCCCGCGAGTGCCCCGACCGCCGTGAACAGGAAGGACCGGACGGTCAGCACCAGGCCAGCGAAGCTGTCGCGGGCGATCTCCGTCTGCTGGGTGAGCCTCGAGACCGCGGCACGCTGGGCCTCCGCGGCCCTGGCGGGGTCGGCCACGGCCCGGTTCAGGGCCTGCCCGACGGCGCGCCGCACCAGCCCGTCCCGTAGCGGTTCCACCAGCCCGGACAACTGGCCGAAGACACCGCGCAGCGCGGGACCGGCCAGGAGGACCGAACCCGCGGCGACGACCAACCACACCAGGCCCGAGGCGGGACGCCCCGCCAGGAACCCCTGGTCCAGCGCACGGGCCAGGCAGATCCCGACGAGGAAGGTCTGCGCGGACTCCAGCAGCGACCAGGCGCCCAGCCGCAGCAGCGCCCCCCGGTGGCGCCCCAGGAAGGGGAAGGCGTGCGGCATCAGTGCGCGCAGCGCTCCCCGGCGCCGCGCGGAACGCCGCCGGGGATTCGGGTCACGTGCCCGCCCGCGGAGGTCCTCAGGACTCGGAGCGGACGATCCGACCGCCCCGGCCGTGTCCACCGCCGCCCCGGGCCTCACCGCTCCCCCCTGGCGCCGGAGACGTCCACGTGCCCGAAGACCGCGCGGTAGTCGGGGTCCCGCCACAGCTCGGCGTGCCCGCGGACGGCCCGGACACGACCGCCGTCCAGCCACACCACCAGGTCAGCGCGCGCCGCGGTGGAGAGCCGGTGCGCGATGACGACCCGCGTGCCGGGACGGACCTCACGCGCCAGCGCCCGGTCCACCTGCCGTTCGGTCGCCGTGTCGAGACTGGAGGTGGCGTCGTCCAGGATCATCAGCCGGCCCGCGTGGGCGAACGCCCGCGCCAGTCCCAGCCGTTGCAGCTCCCCACCGGAGAGCGGCGCCTCGTCCAGGGGCGTGTGGTACCCCCGGGGGAGCGCCCGGACGAAGCCGTCGGCTCCGGCCGCCCGGGCCGCCGCCCGTACCCGGTCTCCGGAGACGGTCTCGGCTCCGGCGGCGATCGCGTCCTCGACGGTGGCGCCCCGGAGCGACGGCCGTTCGAACGCGTACCCCACCTCGCGGCGCAGCACGTCGGCCGCCACGGCGTCGAGCGGCACACCGTCCAGGCGGACCTCGCCCTCGTCGGGGTCGGTGAGCCGTCCGGCGACGGCGCCCAGTGTCGACTTGCCGGAGCCCGACCGGCCCACGACGGCCACCGTCCCGCCTCCGGGCACGCACAGGTCGACCCCGCGCAGCACCCACGCTCCGTCGCGGCGCACTCCGACCCCGCGCAGCTCCAGTGTTCCGGGCCCTCCCGTGGGCAGGTCCTCTCGTCCGTGGGTCAGCGGGGGAACCGCCAGGAGTTCGTTCACGCGTCGTGCCGCCGCCCGTCCCCGGACCAGAGCACCGAGCGGACCCGTGACCGACCCCAGTCCAGCGGCGAGCGCGGCGTACCGGGACACCGCCAACAGGTCGCCGACGCTGATCCGCCCGTCCGCCAGTCCGAGTCCGCCGACCGCCAGCACGGCCGTGATGAGCAGGGGCAAGAGCACTCCGCTGCGTGCTGTCGCGGAACCGTGCACCGACCACATGCGTCGACCCTCGACACCGAGCTCGCCCAGGGGGCGCAGTACGCGGGAGCGCTCGGCGTCCACCGTCCCGGCCGCGGCGATGGCCCGCGCGCCGCCCAGGGCGCCCGTCAACCGTGTCGCGATCGCGGACTGCACCCGCTGGTACCGGGAGACGCTGTCGGAGGAGTGGCGGGCGAAGGACCGCAGCAGCAGGACCAGGAGGGGAAGCCCCAGGACGAAGGCCGTCCCCGTCCACGGGTCGATCAGGAACAGGGCGACCAGGGCTCCGATGGGGGCCAGGACCGCCGCGACCGTCTGAGCCGCCCCGGCGGGGGCGGCCCCGGCCTCCGTGGCCTGGACGGAGAGTCGGGTGGCCGCGTCGCCGGGGGAGAAACGGTTCACGTCGTGGGGCGCCGCGGCCACCAGCCGCCGGACCGCCCGCAGCCGAAGCCAGGCGGTGGACCGCGCGCCGACCGTCCCCGCCAGCAGGGCGACGGTCGCGTCCAACGTGACCTCGGCGACGGTCAGGGCCACGGCCGCCAAAAGCGCGCGTCCGGCGTCGGGATGGCCGTCCAGGAGCAGGTCGAGGGTGCGTCCGAGCACAGCGGGCAGGGCGAGGGAGGCGGCCGCCGCCGCGGCGGCGCACAACAGGATCGCCACCGTGCGTCCGGCGCTCGCCCGGGCCACCCGGGTGAGAAGGGCGTCCGCGGACCGTGCGACGTCGTTGTCCGTCGTACCGGCACGCGGGCGGGTGAACACCATCCGGTGGCCTTCCTGCGCGGCTCGTGGGGGGGGGGGGCCCGGCCGCGCCGGTCGGCGCGGCCGGGCCGTCAGGGGGCCCGTTCGTCGGACCCGACACCGTGGGGCCGGGAACCCGGCCCCACGGCCAGGTCACGCCGCGCTCATCCGCGGCGGACCTCTAGCAGGTGGTGAGGCTCAGACTGCTGTCGCCGCACAGCGTGAGGCTGGCGGTGCTGGTGCCGGCGACCTCGCCGTGCACCTCGTCCTTCACGGTCTCCAGGGACTGCAGGTCGAGGAGGGTCATGGCTGATATCCTTTCCTTGGAATCTCTCTACTTCTTCTCTTCATTTGTTCCGGACCATGGCAGTGGCCGGTTCTGGGTCCGCCGCAGCGGAGGAAGGAAGGGCAGCTGAGCGGGCTGTTCGCGCTGCGCCGAGGCGAGTGCGAGGAGACAGCCCGCGGTGCCCGTGGAAAGGTCGTTGGAGAGCCGCATCAACTGCTCGCCGGGGAAGGCCAGGTGGCCCCGGTAGCGCATGGCGTACCGGGACAGGGCGTCGATCTGGCGGCGAACGTCCGCGGACCCGACCCCGGGGGCGGTCGTCCGGCTCAGGTACAGGACCATGCCCGCCAGCCCTCGGAAGAGGCCGGACTGGGCGTAGAAACCCGCCCGCGCGGCCCGGACGATCTCGGGTCGGGCCCGCTCGAACGCCTCGTCCGGGCGATGCTCCAGGTAGTCGTCCAGCACGATCCCGACGCCGACGCTGCCCGCGCCGAGATAGGGCATCGTCCGCCACCCCTCGTCCACCTGGAGGGTGCCGAAGGCACTGGTGACACAGCGGTCCAGGTCGGCCTGGAGCGCCCGTCGGGCCAGGTCGAGCAGGGCGCCGTCACCGGTGCGCTCGTACAGGCGCGTGCAGAGCAGGGCCACGCCCGCGCCCCCGTACAGCAGTCCGGCGCGGCGCCGCTCGGGCGGGGCCTCCAGGAAGCCGTGCGCGGCCAGCTCCGCGCAGCGCAGCGCCCCCGAGCGCAGGTCCGTCTCCCCCGTGTCGGCGGCCAGGGAGTCCAGGGCCAGCCCGAGTCCGGCGGTCCCACCGTGCAGCCCGGGGCCGATCCCCTCCCACGGCTGCGCCAGGAGCAGTTCGGCCAGCGCCAGGGCGGGCTCCCGGTGACCGAGGCGGTTCAGGGTCCAGGCCAGGCCCGAGAGGCCGTCGTAGAAGCCCAGCGGGGTGCCTGACGCAGGTTCCTTGCTGTGCCGCAGCAGCCATTCCTCGGCGTCGGGGCACCGCGCGGCGCCGCTCTCGGTGAGGGCGTAGAGCACCCCGGCCGCACCGTGACCGAAGGAGAGGCCGCCGCCCGGCGCGGAGAACTGGGCGATGTCGCCGGGGAAGTAGCGGTCGTCCCGGTCGGGGGTGGCCGAGGCGAGAACGGCGGCGGCCATCGAGTCCCGGCTGCGCGGCCACTCCCCCGGCTCGACCGGCGGGTAGGGGTCGTGCTCGCCGGCGGCCGACGCGCCCGCCCCCGCGGGGACCGCCTCCGCGGGGCGTCCGCCGTTCGGATCGCGCAGGATCTCCGCCACCCCGAGCTCCAGGAACTGCCGGGTTTCGGGAAAGACGCGCGCGGCCTCCTCGGCCAGGTGCCGGGCCTTGTCCCGGTCCACGGCGAGCAGGTTGGTCAGGGGGAGGAAGAGGGCGAGGCGCAGGCAGGCCAGGGCGTACCGGTCCACGTCGAAGCCCCGGTGACCGCGCGGGGCGACGAACCCCGGGTTGGCGACCGTCTGACGGCCGTCCTCGTCGGCGTCGCGTGCGGCCTCGAAGTCCAGCAGCGTCACCGAGGACTCGTCCTCGGCGACCATGATGTTGAACAGGTGCAGGTCGTTGAAGACGATGCCGCGCCCGTGCACCGCTTCGACGGCCTCCTCCACCAGGCCGTGCAGACGCATCGCCCACCGGGCGTACTCCCGCAGTCCCTCCGGAGGCGGGTCGGCCTCGACCATCGGGTGCCGGTGCGCGAAGAAGGAGTTCAACGGCCTGCCGTGGACGTACTCCATCACCAGGAAGTGGTGGTCGCCCAGGGTGAAGGCGTCCTTGACCTCGGGGGTGCAGGCCAGGCCGGAGAGCCGTTCCAGGGCCGTGCGCTCCCGTTCCAGGCGGCGCACCGCGTCGGCGCCGTCGGAGGCCAGACCGGCGTGCGGGCGGGCCTCCTTGAGTACGACGGTCTCACCGGTGCGCCGGTCCCGCCCGGCGTAGACCCCGCCGCCGTTGGAGAAGTGCAGGGCCCGCTCGATGTCGTACGGCAGTCCGGTGACGTCGACGGCGGCGCGCGCCTCCAGGTGCGGGCGCAGGAAGTCGGGGACGGACACCCACTCCGGTGTCCGGAAGACCGGTCCGCGCCGGTCGGGCACGAGCACGCCGTCGGCGTCCTCCAGGGCGGGCACCGGCTCGCCGCGCTCGTCGTAGCAGTGCCGCCTGGTGAAACTCCCGTAGCGCAGATACACCGGGCCCGCGTTCCAGCGCAGGTCGCTGAGGATGTAGGGGCCGGGTTCACCGCCCACGAGCGCGTCCAGACCGGCCGCGATCGAGGCGCACTCGCCGTCGTCGGCCGGGTAGACCGTGACGAACTTCCCGCTGCTTCCGCGGTCGGCGTACTTGGCGTTCCGGTTGTGCAGCAGGTAGCGGGTGGGGACGAACTTGAAGGCGATCCCTCGCGCCACGCAGAAGTCCCAGACCCGGGCCAGCACCGAGTCCGCGTTGTCCAGGCAGGCGGAGACGTGGATCTTCCACCCCTGGTCCGGGAGTGGGTGCTCGACGGGGCGCAGCGCCAGCCAGTCGCCCACGCGGTGGCGCTGCCATCCTTCGGGCGCCGGCCGCTCGGCCGCCTCGAAGGCCCGGTCGCGTTCGCCGACCGCCCCGGAGGCGCCGGAGCCCGGCCACAGGCGGTGGGGCGTGTCGTAGAAGTGGCGGTCGGCGTCGCAGAACACACCGTACCCCTTGATCACACGGACTCCCTCACGTCTGTCTCGGTCAGCGGCATTCCAGATAGTGACATAGGGGTTATCTCTGAGTCCATACCTTTACATGCACTTTTTTCGGGCGAATGATTACTCACGATTAACTTACGGAGGAGGCAAGCGGGCGCATCTCCTGGACCCCGCGCGCATTCACTGCTCCCGCCCAGCGGATTCACGGGAATTGCGCCTCCACACAGGCCCCTGCCGGCGCTCCCGGGCGAAGGAGCCCAACGCCCGATCACGCAACACACAACGGCATCCCACAACAGCCAGAAGTCCTTTATATGAACTTTTTCTGATACAGACTTTTTGTCGATTACATGAATGCTTGAGAAGCTTGGGAATACTGTAAAAAGCTGTGAACAGGGAAGTCAGCGCGGACCACAGCTCCCGGGAGCCACGGGGAGAACCCTCAGAGGGGCACCGGAAACGAACCGCGAACTCGGAGAACCCCGAGCGCGCGCCCCGGAGGACGCCACTCGGATGACGGATCTGGGCGGGATATCCGCGCCCGAGGACCGGCCGACGGAAGAACCCCGTCCGCACCATCCCCAGACCTGTCGATCATTCGAATTTTCGGTTCTTCCAGCTGAATGCCAAGAAAATCGTCCGCGTCGGGACCAAAGTCACGCTTCACCGGAACTCGGGGAGGGAACCGTGGGGAGCGAGGGAACTCCCCCTACACCGCCTCGGGGAGGGGACGCGTTCGCCACCGCGACGGAACACGTTGGAATACCGCGAATTACCACGGCTTCGCCCTCCCCGGCGCTTCGTCGCGCACCCCCGCGCCGATGCTCGCGCCGCGGCGTCCGCCGCGACCGCGCCTGACCACCGCCGCTGCCCCCGAACCCGTGTCCGCGCCCCGACTCACCCGCGGACCATCAGGGCGTCCAGGGGTTCGTCGTCGCGCAGGCGTCCGATGGCGTCGGCGAGCAGCGGCGCGACGGAGCAGACCCGCACGCACGGCACCCGCTCCCGGCACCCGGGGAGGGTGTCGGTGACGAACAGGCGGCGGATCGGCAG
>NZ_ANBC01000177.1 GCF_000341125.1 Nocardiopsis lucentensis DSM 44048
CCACGGTGACGTCGGCCAGCGCCCCGTGGGCGAGGAGGACGTCCACGGCCGCCTCGATCGTCCCGCCGGTGCTGATCATGTCGTCCACGACGACCGCGGGCCGACCGACGATCTCCCCGGCCACCTCACCGGCCTGGACGGTCTCACCGCTCAGCCGCCTCTTACGCACCACGGCGACCGGCAGCCCCAGCCGCCCGGCGTGGTGCTCGGCGAGTTTGACCGCGCCGAGGTCGGGCGCCACCACCACGGCGGTGTCGGGTGTCTCCTCCGCGAGTGCGTCGGCCAGGACCGGCACGGACGTCAGCATCTCCACCGGCATGGCGCACATGGCCTCCAACGCGACGGTGTGCGGATCGACCACGACCAGCCGGTCCGCCCCCGCCGACGCCAGGGTGTCGGCCACCACCCTGGAGCCCACCGCCTCGCCCGCCCGGCCGCGGCGGTCCTGCCGGGCATAGCCGAAGTAGGGGACGACCGCGGTGCTCGTCCGCGCTCCGCCCCGGCGGCACGCGTCCAACAGGAGCAGCAGCTCAACCAGGTGCTCACCCACCGGGGGGGCCGGTGGGCTGGACCACGTAGACGTCGTCGCCCCGCACGCGCTCCACCACCGGGCGCAGCTCACCGTCGGGGAACCGCTCCACCCCGCAGGCCGCCAGCTCGGTGTCCAGGGCGGACGCGACGGCCTCGGCGAGGGTGCGGTGCGCCGTCCCGGACACGATCCGAGTGGACATCGCCCGCCTCCTCACGGTTCTGGGAAGGGCCGGCACCGGACGGGTTCGCGACGAAGGACCGAAGGTCCCCCGAACGGTGAACCGAGGTCTCTACCCGGGGTGTTCCCACGTCGAGGAGGCTGGACACGAGCGGGAACGTGGGGAACGCGTGCCGGGAGGACACATGCTCATCAGCAACGTCTACCGTCCGACCATCCTCGGCTGCCAGGTGGGTGACCGGTTGGTCGACGCGGCACAGCGAATGGTGGAGGAGAACGTCGGCTCCCTGGCCGTGTTCGACGGTGACCGGGTCATCGGGATCATCACCGAACGCGACCTGGTGAGGGCTCTGGTCACGGCGTTCGCCCCGGCCGCCGAGAGCGCGGCCGACCACGCCTCGACGGAGATCGAGACGGCCGGCCTGGACGAGGACTCGCGTGAGGTGGCGCGCCGGATGCTGGAGGCGGGCATCCGCCACCTTCCGGTGGTCGACAAGGGGCGCGTGGTCGGCATGGTGTCGATGCGGGACCTGCTCACCCTGGAGACGTGGGCGTCCTAGACTCCGGGAAGACGGCGGAGTACGGCCTCCCCGTCCCCACCCGGACCGTCAGGGATGGGTGGACCTCTCCTCGAACGGCCGATGGCAGAGGGGAGGTGTTTCCCCTGCGCGGGACCCGCCGAACCCCGTCGCGCACACCGCCTGGTCCGGACGGGCACCGTCACCGGACGCGGAGAAAACCGGGTGCGGTGCTCGCCTGACCGGACGACACTGGTCGGCATGGACGACACCCAGGGCGGCATGGACGACGAGGAGGCCCTGCACGGCGGCAACGTCTCCGACGAGGTGGTGCGTGTGGGGCGCACGGTGCGCAAGCCGTGGACCCGCGCCTCCCCCGCCGTCGGCGCGCTCCTGACCCACCTGTGCGAGCGGGGATATGAGGCCGCCCCCGCGTGGCTGGGCCGCGACGGTCGGGGCCGCCAGTGCCTGGAGTACGTGCCCGGGACCACGGCCGACCGCCTGCCGCCGATGACGGTGGCCGAACTGCGCCGCCTGGGCGCCCTGATCCGCCGACTGCACGACCTCACCGCCGACCTTCCCTCCTTCCCCGCCCTGGAGTGGGACGTGGCGGTGGCGCCCCGACGCGGGGAGATCGTGTGCCACCACGACCTGGGACCGTGGAACCTCGTCCGGGACACCGACTCGGCCGCGTGGACGTTCATCGACTGGGACAACGCCGGGCCCGGCACCCGCATGGGAGACTTGGGCTATGCCGCCCACGGGTTCGTGCCGCTGCACCCGGGCGGTTCCCCCGCACGCGACGCCGTCAGGCTGCGGGCGCTGGCGGACGGATACGGGTGCGACGACGCCCAGCGCCGGGAGCTGCCCGACGCGGTCCTGCATGAGGTGCGCGGCATGCACGGCCTACTGGTGGAGGGCGCGCGCACCGGCCGCCAGCCGTGGGCGCGGCTGCACGCCGAGGGGCACGCCGACCACTGGGGGCCGGCGGCCGACTACGTCAAGCGCCATCGCCACGTGTGGCTGGCCGCGCTCACCGCGCCCTCCCTCTCCGTTCCGGACGCGTGACCGTTCCGCCCCGGGGCGGTCGTCGGGCGCACGAGACGGGTCCGTCGGTGTGTGCGGCCGCCACCAGGGCCGGTCCGTCCTACCCTGGCCCTATGCGGCTGTGCAGAGTAGGCCTCCAGATCACGATGGAACCCGAGCAGGAGGAGAGGTTCCGAGCGAAGCACGGGCTGGCGGACGACGAGGAACTGGGCCCGTACCTGGCGCACGTGATCCAGGAGCGCCTACGCCAGGTGGACCCGTTCTTCGAGTCCGTGGAGACCGAGCACGTCCGCGACGACTGGCGTCCATCACCGGTCCGGTCGGCGCAACCGTTCCCGCAGGCGCCGCAACCGTTCGACGTTGGCTCCCCGCCCCTCCTCGGCCTCGACCCGGTACCGCAGGGTGAGCTCGATCGAGTCCCCGAGCGGTTCGTCCGGGTACTTGGCCCACCGCTTGGGCCGTCGCCGCTCGAAACGCTCCTGGGCCGCCGCGCCCGCCTCCGTGTCCGCGGCGCCGCGCGCATCCGCCAGGGCCACGGACGCGCGGCGGCGGTTGGCCCTGGTCACCAGTCGTTTGGACCTGGCGATGTTCCTGCGTGAGCTCTTGTCGTTCTCGCCGTACTCGTTACGGCGTTCCCTGGTGTAGGTGAGCAGCTTCTTCTCCTGCGGTGACCTGCGACGGGGCACGGTGTCCTCCTTCTCAACTCCGGATCAGGCGGGCTTGGTCCAGACCAGGGCCATCGAGATCGGATGGCCGTAGAAGCGCTTCCACTTGGGCTTGGCCGCCACCCAGGTGTCGTCCACCGTGGCCTCGGCCAGCTCGGCGAGGGTCCACCCGGCGGCGATGGCCGCCCGTGCGTGGTCGCTGAGCAGGTGCAGGTGGGTACTGATCGCCACGTCCTCACCGGAGGCGTCGGTGAAGTGCGTGGGCATCCCCGAGACCATGATGAACTGCGGATGGTAGGCGACCAGGACGAGGGATCCGCCGGGCGCGGTGAGCCGCCAAGCCTCGGCGTAGTAGGGGGCCAGGTCGGGCAGGTGCTCGTCGATGAGCGAGGAGATCACCAGGTCGTAGCCGCCACCGGGCAGCCCGGTGGTGCGCACGTCCCCCCGGACGAGGGTGGTGTGCGCGCCGCGCTCGCGGGCCAGACCCAGCATCCCCTCGCTGAGGTCGACGCCGTCCACGTGCGGCACGCCCCTCCCGCGCAGCCACGCTCCGGTGCGCCCGGTTCCGCAGCCCAGGTCGGCGGCGCGCTCCACCCCCGACCAGTCGGGGCGGGTCAGCCCGTCCAGGAGCGCGAGGTCCATGGCGTCCAGGACCGAGTTCTCGTAGGTGCTCGACCAGCCGTCGTAGCCGGTGGGCACGTCGACCGTGCGGTAGTGGCGGGGGGGGGGGGCCGCGAAGTTCGGCATGGGAGCGAGTATCCCGTGGCCACGTGCGGGGGCGCCATCGCGTTTTCACGGCTGTGGAAAACCCTTTGATCCCGGGGACGCGCCCCTTCTAGGGTGTGCGCATGGCCAACTTCCACGCGATCGTGAACCAGGTCCCGTCCTGGTCCGCGAGCGCCCACGTTCTCGTCGTCCGCCCCCGGTCCGGGTCCCTGGACCGCTAGACGACGTCCGGGAGCCCCCCGAACCCGCGTGTTCGGAGCGGCTCCGTCCGAGGGTGAGAGCCCCGCCGTCCCCGCCGCGCCGCCGACGTGCTCACGCGTCCGCGCCGCCGCGGCCGGGCGGCGGGCTCCCCGTCATGCGCGTGTACCGGTCCAGGTCCAGTCCCGTCCCCGAACCACCACGGACGGGCCGCCCGGACCACCCTTCCTCTGCCGTGCGCGCTCCACCGCGCCGGTCCGTGCCGCCCGTCCTCGTCCGCCACTCGCGTGGCTGGATCGGACCCTTCCATGGCACGTACGACACGTCCCCGTCACGGCACCGCGGGCGACCGCCGCCGACGCCTGTCCCAGAACTTCCTCGCCGACCCCGGCGCCGCCCGGCACGTGGTCCGGGTCTCCGGGGTGACCTCGCACGACCTGGTGGTGGAGGTGGGCCCCGGAGAGGGCGCCATCACCCGCTTCCTGGCCCCGGCCGCGCGGCGGGTGGTCGCCTACGAGCTCGACAGCCGCCTGGCCGACCGGCTGACCGCCCGCTACCGCGGCGGCCCCGACCGGGGTGTGCGGGTGGTGTGCGCGGACTTCACGCGCGCCCGACCGCCGCGCGAACCGTTCCACGTGGTCGGCAACATCCCCTACGCCCGCACCTCCGACATCGTCCGCTGGTGCCTGAACGCACGGGGGCTGGCCTCGGCCACGCTGGTGACGCAGTTGGAGTACGCGCGCAAGCGCACCGGCGCCTACGGCCGGTGGAGCCGGTTGACCGTGCTGACCTGGCCGGAGTGGTCGTGGTCACTGGCCGGTCGGATCAGCCGGAACCGCTTCCGGCCGGTCCCCCGGGTGGACGCCGGGCTGCTGGTGCTCAGGCGCAGGACCGAACCGCTCATCGCACCCGACCGGATGGGCTCCTACCGCCGCCTGGTCGAACTGGGTTTCGAGGGCGTGGGGGGCTCTCTGGGTGCGTCGCTGCGCCGGGCGCACCCCTCCCCGCGGGTGGACGCGGCGTTGCGCGCGGCCGGGGTCGCCTCGGGTACACCGGTCGGTCTGGTGGCGCCCGACCGGTGGGTGGCGCTCCACCTGGCCTTGGACCGGTAGAACGTCAGGCCAGGAAGTCCAGGAGGGCGGCGGTCAGTTCGGCCGGGGCGTCCTCCTGGACCAGGTGCCCGGCGCCCTCCAGGGGGTGCAGCCGGGCCCCGGGGATGGCGGCGGCCAACCGCTCACCGCGGTCGATCGGCAGCCAGGTGTCCTCGCGGCCCCACACGACGAGCACCGGGAGGTCGAGGTCGGCGTAGGCGTCCTCGACCTCGGCGGTGTGGCGCTCGTCGGCCTGGGCGATCTGCCGGTAGAAGGCGGGCTGGCCGTCGGCGCCGGGTCAGTCCGGCCAACCACCCGCGTATGCCAGAAACCACCCCGCCTGTCGTACCCGTCCGCTAGGGTCTGTGCTGGTTCGAGAGGAGGTGTTCGATGCTGGTCGGCCGCAGGTGTGTCGCGTACCTGACCCCGGAGCAGGAGGTTCAGGCCCAGGGGTTCGGTGACGCGTGCCGGTGGGTGTGGAACGCCGCCCTGGAACAGCGCCGGGAGGCGAACCGGTGGTGGAAGCGGCTTGGTAAAGCCTGGACCCACCCCTACCCCGGGTTCACGGCCCGGGCCCGCCAACTGTCCGGGGTGCGCGCTGAGGCCGACTGGCTGGCGGCCGCGCCCTCGCACGTCCTCCAGCAGACACTCAAAGACCTGGACACGGCCTGCCGCGTCCACGGTGCCAACGCGGTCCGGTGGCGTTCCAAAGGACGGTGGCACCCGTCGTTCCGCTTTCCCGACCCGAAACAGATCACCGTGGAGAAGGTCAACCGCCGGTGGGGGCGGGTCAAGCTCCCCAAACTCGGGTGGGTCCGGTTCCGCCGCCCTCGTGGTCTGGGCGGCCAGGTCAGGAACGTCACCGTGTCCCACCGGTCGGGGGCCTGGCACGTCACCTTCTGTGTCGAGGACGGCCGTGGTCAAGCCCAACCCAACGGCAGACCCGACGTCGGCGTGGACCGGGGCGTGGTCGTGGCGGCCGCCACCTCCGACGGGCGGTTGCACGACCGGGCGTTCACCACCCTCAAGGAGGAAGAGCGCCTGGTACGGCTTCAACGGGCTAGGGCCCGGCGGGTGAAGGGGTCGGCGAACTGGCGGCGCGCCAAGGCCGCGATCGCCCGCATCCATGCCCGGCGCGCGAACCGGCGGGCGGACTTCAACGCCAAACTCGCCCACCATCTGACCCGCCGTCACGGGATGGTGGTGCTGGAGGAGTTGAGGGTCGCCGGCATGACCCGCTCGGCCAGGGGCACCGTCGAACGACCGGGCACGAACGTCGCCCAAAAACGTGGGTTGAACCGGGCGATCCTGGCCAAGAGCTGGGGGGACCTCGCTCGACGGTGTGAGTACAAGGCCAAAGTGAACGGATCATCCCTGGTCCGTGTCAACCCCGCGTTCACGTCGCAGGGGTGCAACCGGTGCGGGGAGGTGGACGCGAAGTCCCGCGAGAGTCGAGCGGTCTTCACGTGTACCTCCTGCGGACACACCGAGCACGCCGACGTGCACGCGGCCACGAACGTTCTTGATCGCGGCAGGACAACAGGGCCCTGAGCCCAGTGCCGTGTCAGCCCGCGGAGACCTCTCGAAGAAGTCGGTGAAGCAGGAACCAGCTCGCGCCGTGAGGCGCGTCGCGCCACCGCCCCGTGAGGGACGGTCGGAATCCCGGTCCCTTCGGGGCCGGGAGGAAGTCAACAGGCGGAAGAAGTCGCTGCCTTAGGGGCGGGCGCGAGGGCGCGGGCCACGTGCCGCCACACGTACGAGGAGAACGGGGTGCCGTGCAGGAGAACGACGGGGTCGTCCTCGCCCAGGCGGGTCCAGTGGACCGTTCCGTTGGGTGCGTCGAACCGTTCGTCGAGGTCCCAGGTGGTGTCGGTCACGGCTGTCGCCCTTCGTCTCGCACGGGACGGTGTCGTCCCCTCGGGTCATCGGTTGACCGGAGCGTGCTCGTGGGGGACGACGGTCGGCGCACCCGGCGGCCCGTGGTCGCGGCGCCGGGCGGTGTGCTGGACGGGCGGCCCGGGTCAGACCCGCACGATCGCGAAGGACTCCCCTGACAGGGTCACCGCGCTCCCGGAGGTTCGCGGTTCTCCCGTGGCGAGAACGACCTCGCGCGGCGGCGCGTCCACCTCGACGGCGGCGTCGGCGCCGTCGAGGTTGCACACCAGGCGCAGGCCGCCGCGGACCAGGACCAGCTGGCGGCCGTCGGCGCTGGAGCGCACGGCGAACCGGTCCAGGCGGGGGTCGGCCAGGTCGGGTTCGGCTCGGCGCAGGGCGATGAGCGCGCGGTGGGTGTCCAGGACCCCGCTGTGAGGGTCCCGATCGCGCTGGTCCCAGTCCAGAACGGCCGTTTCGCGGGTGGCGGGGGCCATCGGGTCGGGGATCTCCTCGTGCGCCCAGCCAAGGTCGGCGAACTCACGGCGCCTGCCCCTGCGGACGGCCTCGGCCAGCTCGGGGTCGGCGAAGGAGGCGAAGAACGGCCAGGGGGTGGTGGCCCCCCACTCCTCACCCATGAACAGCATCGGGGTGTAGGGCGAACACAGGACGAGCGCGGCCCCGCAGCACAGCAGGTCCGGAGACACGTACTCCCCCATGCGGTCACCGCGCGCCCGGTTGCCGATCTGGTCGTGGGTGCTCAGGTAGGCGAGGAACCGGCTGCCGGGCACACGCGCGGTGTCGACCGGCGCCCCGTGCGTGCGGCGCCGGAAGGAGGAGTAGGTGCCCGCGTGCCAGAACACGCGGCTCAGGACCGTGGGCAGCACGTCGGGACCGGCGAAGTCGGCGTAGTAGCCGTGGGTCTCCCCGGACAGGGCCGTGTGCAGGGCGTGGTGAAGGTCGTCGGACCACTGGGCGGTCATCCCCAGGCCGCCCGCCTCTCGGGGCAGGACGGTGCGCGGGTCGTTGCGGTCGGACTCGGCGATCAGGGACAGGGGACGGCCCAGGGTGACGGCGAGCGCGTCGACCGCGGCGGACAGTTCGGCCAGCAGGTGGGTGGCCCGATCGTCGCGCAGGGCGTGGACGGCGTCCAGGCGCAGCCCGTCGAGGTGGAAGTGGCGCAGCCAGTCGAGGCAGTTGTCGACGACCAGGCGGCGGACCGGGTCGGAGTCGGGTCCGTCGAGGTTGAGGGAGGGGCCCCAGTCGGTCTCGCCGCCGAAGTAGGGGCCGAACCGGGGCAGGTAGGCACCGGAGGGGCCGAGGTGGTTGTGCACGACGTCCAGGACGACGGCGAGGCCGCGCGTGTGGCAGGCGTCCACGAGGGTCTTGAGGGCGTCGGGGCCTCCGTAGGGGTGGTGGACGGCCGACCACAGCACGCCGTCGTAGCCCCAGCCGTGCGTGCCGTCGAAGGCGTTGACCGGGAGGAGTTCGACGTGGGTCACGCCGAGGTCGACGAGGTGGTCGAGGCGGTCGACGGCGGCGGTGAGGGTGCCCTGGGGGGTGAAGGTGCCCGTATGGAGTTCGTAGATCACCGAACCGGGCAGGGGACGACCGGTCCAGGCGGTGTCCGTCCAGGGGAAGGCGGCGTGGTCGTAGACGCGGCTGCGAGCGTGGACGCCCTCGGGCTGCCACCGTGAGCGCGGGTCGGGCAGGACCTCGGGGGCGTCGTCGAGCAGGTAGCCGTAGTCGGTGCCGGGGCCGGGGCCGTCGAC
>NZ_ANBC01000178.1 GCF_000341125.1 Nocardiopsis lucentensis DSM 44048
GGCGTACCACCATCCGTCGGTGTCGCGGCGCATGAGGTGGTCGGTGTCGTCGGCGCGCAGGCGGACGCGGTCGGCGTGGGGCGCCCAGACGGCGAAGTCCCCGTGGACGCCGAGGCCGGCGGCGGTGTTGGTGTCCCGTTCGCTCACGCGGGGTGGCCTACCCCGCACCGGCGGTCCTCACCCTTGACCGGCGGTTCCTCCGTCGGTCAGCGCGGCCGGTAGACGTGGAGGCGCACCGAGGCCGTGACGGGCGTCGGCTCGGGCAGGCCGTCGACACGGGCGCGCAGCTCGCCGGGGCCGATGTGGCGGGCGCTGGGGCCCATGCCGACGACGGTGGCCGCGTCGTCGTGGGTCAGGTCCATGGTGAAGCGCAGTTCCCGCTCCCCGGTGGGTGTGAAGTGTCCGTGCAGCCCCTCGGCCAGGCGTTCGTCCTTGCGGGGGTCGACATCGAGCAGGCCCAGAGGGGAACGCAGCTCGGCGAGGTGGTCGACGGCGGGCGTGACGACGACCAGGACGCCGTCGGGGCGCAGGACCCGGTGGAACTCGGCGGCCGAGCGCGGCGCGAACACGTTGAGCAGGGCGTCGACGCTGTCGGCGCGCAGTGGCAGTCCGCGCCAGGCGTCGGCTGTGACGGCTCCTGCGCGCGGGTGGGCGCGCGCGGCGTGGCGGGCGGCGAACTTGGACACGTCGAGGGTCAGTCCCACGGCGTCGGGCAGGTCGGTCAGGACCTGGGTGAGGTAGTGGCCGGTGCCGCCGCCGACGTCGGCGACCAGGGGCGCGGCACGGCCGCCGAGCTCGCGGCGGAGGGCCTGGGCCAGGGCCGCGCCCATGGGGTCGTAGTGTCCGGCGCGCTGGAAGCGGAGCCGGTCGGCGACCATCTCCTTGCTGTCCCCGGTGCCGGGCGGGGTGGCGCCGCTCAGGAGGCTAGCGTAGCCCTCGCGGGCGACGTTGAAGCTGTGCCCGGCGGCGCACTCCAGGCCGCGCTGCCCGGTCTCCAGGCCGGCGCCGCAGGTGGGGCAGGCCAGGGCCGCGGCGACGGCGTCGGGCATGCGCAGCCTGGGACCGGTGCGGTGTGGGGTGTCGGTGGGCGCCATGATCGTTTCAGCCTACCGAGTCGTCCGCCCCCGGCGGGACCGGTGGACCCCGACCGGGGACGGGGTCAGATCGGCTGGAAGGAGTCGAACGCCTGGGCGCGCCACTCGGCGTCCTGAGCCCACACGCCCTCGTTCGAGGCCCACGCCACCGTGTAGTGCTCTCCCGGCGCGGCGGCGATGTTGCGCGTCAGGATGTGCCGCGCGGTCCCGGCGTCGTTCCAGGTGAACTCCCATTCGGCCGCTGAGTGGAAGGAGGTCCGGGAGGTGACGTCAGCCACCCGGATCCGCTCGTAGCCGGTGAGCCGGTTCCCCTCGGCGGAGGCCCGCTCCTGCTCCAGCACGTGCGCGTACTCGTCGTCGGTGGGATGGGGGGTCTGGTCGATCTGGAGGTAGGCGTCGTTGGCGGGCGAGTCGTAGAAGACACTGGCGCCGTCGGTCCGCCGGATCCAGCCGTCGGGCACCAGGACGGCGAACCCCTCAGGATCGCGGGTCCAGGTCATCCCCGGGGCGGCGGGGTCGTCGGCGGCGGCCTCGTCAGCGGTGCCGTCGACCTCCTCGGGGGACCCGGCGCCGGACGTCTCCTCAGCGGCGGTGGACGTCCCCTCGGCGGATGAGGACGCCTGGTCGGCCTGCCCCGCCTGGACGATCCCGGCCCCGTCGTCTCCCTGGGGGACGAAGACCACGGCCGCGGCCACGACCACCAGGGCGGCCAGTCCCAGGGTGAGCACCACCACGGGCCAGGACAGGCGCCGCTCCCGAGCGGGAGGGGCAGCGGAGCGCGGGAGGGTGTCCCCGGCGGGCACGGGAACCGTTCCGGCGGGGAACGCGCCCGGAACGGGCGCCGGGGCGGTCGCCGCCACCGTCGTGTCCTCCCCGGCGGCGGCCTCCAGCAGGCGGCGGCAGGCGGCGGCGTCCATCCGCCGTGCCGGGTCCTTGACCAACAGGCCCTGGACGGCCGCGCCGAGCGATCCAGGCAGTACCCGGGGCGGTTCGGCGGTGCTGACGGCGTGCAGGGTCGCGGGGATACCGTCACGGCGGAACGGCGAGACGCCCGTGGCCGCCTGGTACAGGGTGGCGCCCAGGGACCACAGGTCACTGGCGGGGCTGGCCGGGGCCGAGGCCAGGCGTTCGGGGGCCAGGTAGGCGGGCGAACCCATGACACCGGCGGTCTGCGTGACGACGGCGGTGTCGGAGATCGCGGCGATGCCGAAGTCGGTCAGCACCACCCGCCCGGTGCCGGTGACCATGACGTTCTCGGGTTTGACGTCGCGGTGCGTGATGCCCTGGGCGTGCGCGGCCCCCAGCGCGTCGAGCAGGTCCAGACCCCAGGCGGCCACCCGGCGGGCCGGTGCCGGTCCCTCCCGTCCCACCAGTCGGTGCAGTGACTCACCGGTGAGGAACTCCATCACGATCCAGGGACGTCCGTCCTCCTCCAGGATGTCGTGCACGGTGACGATGTTCGGGTGCTGTCCCATCGCGATGGCCTGCGCCTCCCGGCGCGCGCGGGCCGCCGTCCGGGCGCGGTCGGCCTCGTCCAGTCCCGGACCCAGCAGGATCTCCTTGATCGCGACGGTCCGGTTGAGTTCGGTGTCGCGCGCCCGCCATACCCGCCCCATCCCCCCGCGGCCGACCTCGGCCAGCAGCTCGTAGCGCTCACGCAGCAGGGCACGGGATGCGGTCAAGGGGGACTCCTCTGTGCGGGGAGGGGAACGAAGGCCCGGAGGGGGAAGTGCACGCGGGGGCGGGGCGTCCGGGCCCAGTGTACGGAGGATCGTGTCCGGGGCCTCACCCGCGGACCAGGACCGCCACCGGGTAGTGGTCGAGCAGGTCGGCCAACGGGGCGACGGTGTAGCCGTCCGCGCGCACCGGGGCCAGGGACCGGCCGGTGAGCCGGTCGGTCCACGTTCCGGGGCCCGACGGCAGGGGCAGGCCGGTGTCGCCCCATCCGCCCTCGGCGGCCAGGGCGAGCGGCAGGCGGGTGGCGACGGCCACGACGTCGGGCCGGTGCCCCCCGGAGGAGGTGCGGGCGAAGGCCAGGGCGTGCCGGGCGGCGGGCCCGGTGGCGGTGATCGGGAGGTAACCGGTGGGACGGAGTTCGCGCCGCAGCCGCAGGCAGGCGCGGACGAGGTGGAGTTTGGCGGCGCCGGAGTCGTCGACGGGCGGACGCCAGCCGCGTTCGACGCGTTCGAGGAGCGCGGTGCGGGTGGCCCAGTCGACGGGTCTGCGGTTGTCGGGGTCGACCAGGGACAGGTCCCACAGTTCGGTGCCCTGGTAGACGTCGGGGACGCCGGGGCCGAGGAGTTGCAGGACCTTCTGGCCGAGGGAGTTACTCCATCCGGCGTCGCGGACGGTGTCGACGAACGCGGCGACCTCGGCGCCGAGGTCGGGGTCGCCCAGGACGTGGGCGGGCCAGGCGCGGACGTGGTCCTCGAAGTCGGGGTCGGGGTCGGTCCAGGAGGTGCCGAGGCGGGCCTCGCGGGCGGCCTTGAGCAGGTGGTCGGCCAGGCGTTGTTCGCTGATCGGCCAGGCGCCGACGAGGGTCTGCCACCCCAGGAGGTTGAGGGAGGGCTCGGGCAGGGGGCGGCGGGCGGTCCAGCGGCGGACGGCGTCGGCGAAGTCGCCGGCGGCCTCGGACACGGCGGCCAGGCGGGCCCGCACGTCCTCCGAGCGCTTGGTGTCGTGGGTGGACAGGGTGGTCATGGTGTGCGGGACGGCGGCCTGGCGGTGGGCGGCGCGGGCGTGGAACTCCTCGGGGGTGACCGCGATCCGGGAGGGGTCGCCGCCGACCTCGCAGGCCGCCGTGAACCAGGTGGAACGGTAGAACGCGGTGTTCTCGGTACCCATGGCGGTGACCATGCCGCTGGTCTGCTGGATGCGGCGGGCGGGTTCGCCGCCGGGGTCCGCGCGGACGCGGCGGTCGATCACCTCGAGGTCGAAGGCGAGGTCGGGGCGGCGGTCGATGGCGCGGTGGACGGCGCGCGTCCAAGCGTCCTCCGCCTCGGGCAGGTAGGAGCGGTAGACGTCGAAGGAGCACAGGAGCTCGGCGACGGCCTCCTCCCGCTGACGGACGGCCATGGCGGAGGGACGGGGGGTCGTGTCGGGCGGTTGGGCGGGCAGCAGGGCGGCGATCCGGCCTACCTCAGCACGTAGGAGGCGGGTGGCGGCCTGACGGCGAGCGCGGGTGTCGACGCGGTCGGTGTCGGTGTCCACGCCCTGCTCGACGGCCAGGGCGGTGAGCGCGGGTTCGCCGTCGGGGTCGACGAAGACCCCGCACACTTCGCGCAGCGCGTCGTATCCGGTGGTGCCGTCCACGGGCCAGGACTGGGGTGGGTCCTCACCGGGAGCGAGGATCTTCTCGACCACGACCCACCCGTCGAAGCGCTCGGTCAGTCGGCGCAGGTAGCCGCCCGGGTCGGTGAGCCCGTCGACGTGGTCCACCCGCAGCCCGTCGAGCTGTCCCAGGTCGGCCCAGCGCAGGATCTCCGCGTGCGCGGCGTCGAACACGCCCGGTTCCTCCACGCGGACGGCGGCCAGTTCGCTGACGTCGAAGAAACGGCGGTAGGTGAGTTCGGCGTCGCCGCGCCGCCAGGACACCAGCCGGTAATGCTGGCGTTCGTGCACCTGGTCGGGGGTGTCGCCGGGGGCGAACGTGCCCGGCGCGATGGGATAGCGCTTGTCGTGGTAGGCCAGGCAGTCGTCGGCGACGGTGAGGGCGTCCAGGGCCGCGCGGCCGCCGTCGCCGTCGTCGGCCAGGACGGGGATCAGAAGGGGACCGGCGTCGAAGTCGATGTCGAAGCAGCGCGCGTGGACCGCGTCGCGGCCGTGCTTGAGCACGTCCCACCACCACGGGTTGGCGGCCGGGTCGGCGACCGACATGTGGTTGGGGACGATGTCGACGACCACCCCGACGCCCAGGTCGTGCGCCTTGGCAGCCAGGGCCTCGCGAGCCGTGTCGCCGCCGAGGGCGGAGGAGACGCGGGTGGGGTCGACCACGTCGTAGCCGTGCTGGGAGCCGGGTGCGGCGGTGAGCAGGGGGGACAGGTAGACGGCGCCGACCCCCATTCGGCCCAGGTGGTCGAGTAGGGCCGCGGCGTCGGCGAGGTTGAACCCGGGCCGCAGCTGGAGGCGGTAGGTTGACGTCGGCGCGGCCGTGACGGTCGTGTCGTGTGCGCTCTTCACGCAGGACCCCTGCCCGCGCCGTGCGCGTGTCATGCACGTGGCGTGGCGCGCGGGGTGAGCGGCATCCCACACGGAGCCGTGTTGGGCGTGTGTGCCTGGTGGTGGTTAGACTCGTCGGCGGTCTCCCATCACCAGCGACGACGCTCCCGAGAGCGGTCGCGCGGTGGTGCGCGGGGGTCGTGTCCTCGTGACCGTCCCCGAGACGACGGGTGTCCGGGCGTGCGTCCGCCGGACGCGCCCGCGCCCACCGACACCGACGAGAGGGTTAGAAGCAGTCGTGCTCCCGTCCAACAAGCGCTCCCAGTCCCCCGTCCGGCGCCGTGTCGCCCCGCACCGGGGCGCGGCCTCGGCCGCGCTGGCCGGTCTGATGCTGGCGACCACCGCCTGCGGCA
>NZ_ANBC01000179.1 GCF_000341125.1 Nocardiopsis lucentensis DSM 44048
GGTTCCCGGCGGGCTCCAGATCGCGACCCCCGAGAACATCGAGTGCTTCTCCGGAAGCCTGTCCGGTGCGGGCTCCAGCGCCCAGGAGAACGCGATGACCACGTGGATCGCGGGGTACCAGACGGCGTGTGAGGGCGCCCGCGTCTACTACGACTCGATCGGGTCCGGTGGCGGTCGCAGCCAGTTCATCGACGGCGCCGTGGACTTCGCCGGGACCGACGCGGCGATGAGCCCGGAGGAGAACGCCGACGCGGTCGAGCGGTGCCACGGCTCGGACACCATCAACCTGCCCGCCTACGTGGTGGCCATCGCCGTGGTGTTCAACCTGGACGGTGTGGACTCCCTGAACCTGCGCCCGGACACGCTGGCGAAGATCTTCAACCAGGAGATCACCCGCTGGGACGACCCGGAGATCGCCGAGACCAACCCCGACGCGGACCTGCCGGACCTGACGATCACGCCGGTCAACCGGTCCGACGACTCCGGGACCACGGAGAACTTCACCCGGTACCTGTCGGCGGCCGCCCCGGACGCCTGGCCGCACGAGGCCGACGGGCAGTGGCCGATCCACCCGCGTGAGTCCGCGCAGGGCAACAGCGGTATCGCCGACACGGTCAAGCGCGCCAACGGCGCGATCGGGTACGTGGAGATGTCGCACGTGCACGAGATGTCCACGGTGAACCTCGGTGTGGGCGGCGAGTTCGTGGAGATCTCCCCGGAGGCCGCGGCCCAGGTGGTGGCCGAGTCCCCGCGCCGCGAGGACAACGTCAACGAGTACGACCTGGCCCTGGACCTGGACTACGGCACGACCGCTCCGGGCAGCTACCCGATGGTGCTGGTCAGCTACGAGGTCGTGTGCGGCGAGTACGACGACGCGGCCACGGTCGAGCGGCTCCAGGCCTTCCTGCGCTACGTGGTCAGCCCCGAGGGACAGCAGAACGTGTCGGACGAGACCGGGTCCGCGCCGGTCAACGACGCCCTGCGTGAGCAGCTGCTGGCGTCCATCGACTCGATCGGCGTGCACGACTAGTGCTGTGGCCGGAAACGTTCGTCCGGGTCAGTGATCGGTGTCA
>NZ_ANBC01000180.1 GCF_000341125.1 Nocardiopsis lucentensis DSM 44048
CCTCGTGCCCAGCGAGGACGGCGGGAGCGACATCATCTACGTGTCCTCCTACTCGCCCTCCGACGCCTTCCCGAACTGCCAGACCCCGCACGACAAGATCACCGTCATCGAGGTGCCGCACGACGCACCCGAGGAGGCGGCGATCGTCAACGAGCCGGTCCTGTTCCCGGAGGGCGGCAACCACGACCAGGACGGTCTGCTGCTGCCGACCCAGGGCTGCCACGACATCACCGTGTACCCGGCCAAGGACATCGCGGCCGGCGCGTGCATGGGTGACGGCATCCTGATGGACATCTCCGACCCGGTCAACCCCGTGGTCACGGAGGTCGTCCGCGACGAGAACTTCGCGTTCTGGCACTCGGCGACCTTCACCAACAGCGGCGACACGGTGGTGTTCACCGACGAGCTCGGCGGTGGCGGCGCCCCCACCTGTACCGAGGAGATCGGCGGTGACCGCGGCGCGGACGCCGTCTACACGATCGGGGGCGATGACGACGAGCCCACCCTGGAGTTCGCCAGCTACTTCAAGATCGAGCGCCACCAGGGCGACCAGGTGTGCGTGGCGCACAACGGTTCGCTGATCCCCGTGCCGGGCCGCGACTACTTCGTGCAGTCCTGGTACCAGGGCGGTGTGTCGGTGATCGACTTCAACGACCCGGACGAACCGCGTGAGATCGGCTACTTCGACATGGACTCCCGCGTCGAGGACGGCGTCCAGGACAACGACACCTGGTCGACGTACTACTACAACGGCTACGTGTACTCCTCCGACATCGTGCGGGGCCTCGACGTCCTGCGCCTGGAGGACCCGAGGCTGCGCGCGGCCGAGCGCGTCGTGATGGACGAGTTCAACCCGCAGTCCCAGCCGGTCTACCGGCCGGGGCGGGGCCACGGACGCGACTGACCGGCCGTCCGAACACGGTCCGAAGCGAAGCGGAGGACCAGAGCAAGCACGGTGAGGGGCCGGGGACCGCGTGTCCCCGGCCCCGCCGCCTCCTCCGGGCGCCCTCAGTCCAGCGGGTCGAACAGCCGGTCGGTGGGCGCGTCCACGGCCTCCAGGACCCGGCCGGTGAAGTACACCGTGCCCATCGCCAGCAGGCGGTCGCCCAGGGCCGCGACCGTGCCGGGGGACAACTCCTCAGCCCGCATCGTCCGCCAGTGCGGAGGTAGGGCGTGCTCGAACCGCAGGTGGGTCTCGGGCAGGACCACCGTCGTGACCGGGACGTCCCCCAGCGCCGCGACCGCACCGGACACGTCCTTGTGGTCGGGCAGGCAGAGCAGGACGTGGTCGACCCCACCCCACAGGGTGCGGGCGTGCGCGAGCGCCGCCGCGACCCCCTCCCCGTTGATCGCCGAGTCCACCACGATCTCGGCCGACCCGGAACCGGGCACCCGGTGCCGGGACAGGCGCGCGGGCAGCCGGACCGTGCCCAGCACTTCGCGCAGTCGCTCGCGCGGGGGGCGCGGACGCCCCAGGACGTCCAGCATCCGCAGCGCGGCCGCCGTTCCCAGAACCCCCGAGGCCGCCGACAGCCCGGCCGGGCGCAGTTCCACCGGGGGCTCGACGCCCTCCGCGCCGGGATCCACGATCTCGGCCACGACCCGGCCGCCGGTCGCCTCCACCAGGGCGTCCGCCACCGCGTCGGTCACCTCGGCGGTCTGGGGCAGGCTCACCAGCGCGCGGGTGCGGTCCCCGGCGACCCGGGCCTTCTCCCCGGCGATCTCGGGGACGGTGTCACCCAACACCCCCAGGTGTTCGCCGAACACCTTGCCCAGGGCCACGACGTCCGGCCCGATCACGCGCAGCTCGTCGCGGTACCCTCCCGCACCCGCCTCCAGGACGCACACGTCCGCGCCGACCTCCCGCGCCCGCAGCAGCGCGGCGATGAGGAACAGCCCGCTCGGCGCCAGGTGCCCGCCGGTCGCCTCCACCGGGGGGAGGGTCAGCCTGGCGGACTCGACGCGGGCCCCCAACGCGTCCAGTTCCGCGTTGGTGAGGGACACCCCGTCGACCCGCACCCGCTCGCGGTAGGAGCGGAAACTCGGGCCGGTGCACAGGACCGTGCGCAGACCAGCGGCCGACAGCGCGGCCGAGGCGTAGGTCGCGGTGCTGCCCTTGCCCTTGGATCCGACCACACCGAGGACCGGCACCGCCGCCGGATCCAGGTCCAGGGCCGCCATGAGCAGTCGTGCGCGCTCGCGGCTGCGGGTCTGTCCGGGGCGCTTGCGGGCCCACTCGGTGAAGAAGGGGTCAAGGGTTCGCATGTTCTCAGTATGCTTTGCGTCGAACGGGTTAGTGATTGCCCTACTCGGGGGATGACATGCGGCTTCAGACGCGTAAACTGACCGGCGTGTACATCCCGACCACCGAGACGCCGTGACCGGCGCGAGCGCCGCTGGGCGCTACGCCGAGGTGACCGCCGAGATCATGGGCCGCACGCCCGAGTCCGAGATCGACCCTCGGCTCGACCGGATCCGCACCCTGCTGGACCTGCTGGGTGATCCGCAGCGCGGCTTCCGGGTCATCCACGTGACCGGTACCAACGGCAAGACGTCCACCGCCCGCATGATCGACGCGCTCATGCGCGCCCGTGGCCTGCGTGTGGGCCGCTACACCAGCCCCCACCTGCGCACGGTGCGCGAACGCATCGTCGTGGACGGGGAGCCCGTCTCGCAGGAGCGGTTCGTCGAGGCCTACGACGACATCCGTCCCTACGTGGACATGGCGGACGGGATGAACGACGCGCCCCTGTCCTTCTTCGAGCTGCTCACCGCCATGGCCTACGCGGTCTTCGCCGACACCCCGGTGGACGTGGCCGTGGTCGAGGTCGGGATGGGCGGCCGCTGGGACGCGACCAACGTCATCGACGCCGACGTCGCCGTCGTGACACCCATCGGGATCGACCACACGGAGTACCTGCCCGACACGCTGGAGGGCATCGCGGAGGAGAAGTCGGGCATCATCAAGCCCGACTCCATCGCGATCCTCGCCCAGCAGCCGCTGCCCGCCGCCGAGGTCCTCGTCCGCCACGCCGCCGAGGTCGGCGCTCGTGTGGCCCGCGAGGGCCTGGAGTTCGGTGTCACCGCCCGCGACGTGGCGGTCGGTGGACAACAGGTCGCGGTCAAGGGTCTGACCGGTGGCTACGAACAGCTCTTCCTACCTCTCTTCGGCGCCCACCAGGCCGGCAACGCCGCCGTCGCCATCGCCGCCGTGGAGGCTTTCGCCGCCACCGGTGAGGACGCCGGGGGCCTGGACCCCGCGATCGTCGGTGAGGCCCTGTCCGGGGTCGACTCCCCGGGCCGGATGGAGGTCGTGCGCACCAGCCCGACCGTGATCGCCGACGCCGCACACAACCCGGCCGGGATGACCGCGACCGTGACCGCCGTCGAGGAGGCCTTCTCCTTCGCCAAGCTGGTCGGCGTCGTCGCGATCATGGCCGACAAGGACGTGGAGGGGATCCTGGAACCCCTTGAACCACTGCTCGACGAAATCGTCGTCACCCGCAACTCCTCGCCGCGTTCTCTCGAACCGGCGCGGTTGTCCGCTCTCGCACAGCAGATCTTCGGTGAGGACCGCGTACACGTGGCGCCCCGACTCGACGACGCCATCGACCGGGCCGTGGGCCTGGCCGAGGACGGCACCGAGTTCGGTGGAGCCGGTGTCCTGGTCACCGGGTCGGTCGTCACCTCCGGTGACGCCGTGCACCTGCTGCGGGGCGCGGGGGAGTAGCGGCGGACGAATCCACGAAGGGAACCCGCCGTGCGCGTAGTCTGCGCTGTCGTCCTGGCCTTCGAGGTCATCATCCTCGGACTGGCCATACCGGTGGCCATCAACCTCGAAGGCATCGAAACCACCCTGGCCGTGGGCGTCTGGGGAGGGTTGGCCGTCGCCGCCCTCGTGCTCAGCGCCCTCCAGCGGTACACCTGGGCCCACTACGCCGCCTGGGCCCTCCAGGCGGCCATGCTGTGCAGTGCGTTCCTGGTGTCGGGGATGCTGCTGATCTCGGTCGTGTTCGGCTCCCTGTGGGTGGTCGGCGTGATCATGGGCCGCAGGGTCGACGAGGCGCGCGCGGCCCACGAGGCGCGCGCCGAGGCCGAGGAGGGCGACGAGAACGAGCTGGAGGAGGCCCAAGCGGCCAGCGGCACCACCTAGGACGGTCTGACGCGGTAGTGTGGCGCGGGTCCGGGCCTGTGGCCGGTCCCTTCCCGGGGGGTGTCCCCGATCGAGGCCGTGCCTCCCGTGACACCCACCCACCCCGTTCTCCGCGTGCGGCCGTCGCCGTGGGCGTGCGCCCACCGTGCCACGCGGATTCTCTAGCAGAGGAGTTGTACCGCCCGTGGAGCGCACTCTCGTTCTCATCAAGCCGGACGGCGTTCGCCGCAACATCGTCGGCGAGGTCATCTCGCGCATCGAGCGCAAGGGCCTGAAGCTGGTCGCCATGGAGCTGCGCACGCTGGACGTCCCGACCGCGAAGACGCACTACGAGGAGCACGCCGAGCGTCCGTTCTTCGACTCCCTGGTCGAGTTCATCACCGGCGGCCCGCTCGTGGCCATGGTGGTCGAGGGCGAGCGCGCGGTCGAGGCCTTCCGCGCCCTGGCCGGCGCCACCGACCCGGTCTCCGCCACCCCCGGCACCATCCGCGGCGACTTCGCCCTGGAGGTCCAGGCCAACATCGTGCACGGCTCGGACTCCACCTACTCCGCCGACCGCGAGATCAAGCTGTTCTTCCCCGACCTGGCCTGATCCAGGTCCTCGCCGAGCGCCCGGCCCGCGTACCTCCGCGGGCCGGGCGCTCGGCGCGTTCGGGCCGATGCGCCCGATCCCCGGCACGGAGGAGCTCGCGTCGATAGGGTCGACGGGCGACACCGCCTTCCGGCCCCGGATCGGAGGCCGTCGGCGGCTCCGGGGCGACGAAGGGGCGGTGGCCGGGAACGGCTGAACCGCCAGGTATATCGGCCTTCGTCCAGGGGCCAGGCAACAATTCGGTGTGTTTGCGTAACGTCGTAAGTGCGGTCCGTTACGATACGGGTGCTGGATACCGATCGTGCCGGAACGACTACCTATGGTCGCGCCGGTCAACCGCGTCCGACACGGCGCCTGAGGACGTTACATGCCGAACAACCTTGCTTTTCTCGGCCGGGACATGGCCGTCGACCTGGGAACGGCCAACACGCTCGTGTACGTACGCGGGCGCGGCATCGTACTGAACGAGCCGTCGGTCGTCGCCGTGAACACCTCCACGGGCAGGATCGTCGCGGTCGGCATCGAGGCCAAGCAGATGATCGGCCGGACACCGACCAACATCACGGCGATCCGCCCGCTCAAGGACGGGGTCATCGCCGACTTCGAGATCACCGAGCGGATGCTGCGCTACTTCATCCAGAAGATCCACCGGCGCCGCCACTTCGCCAAACCCCGCGTCATCGTCGCCGTCCCCAGCGGGATCACCTCCGTCGAACACCGCGCGGTCAAGGAGGCCGGATACCAGGCGGGCGCTCGCAAGGTCTACATCATCGAGGAGCCCATGGCCGCCGCCATCGGCGCCGGGCTCCCCGTCCACGAACCGACCGGCAACATGGTCGTCGACATCGGCGGCGGAACGACCGAGGTCGCCGTCATCTCCATGGGCGGCATCGTCACCTCCCAGTCCATCCGCGTGGGCGGGGACGAACTCGACCAGGCCATCATGACCTTCGCCAAGAAGGAGTACTCCCTGATGATCGGGGAGCGCACCGCCGAGGAACTCAAGATGGCCATCGGCTCGGCCTACCCCACGGCGGCCGAGGAGCTCCAGGCCGAGGTGCGCGGGCGCGACCTCATCAGCGGACTGCCCAAGACCATCGTCCTGTCCGAGACCGACGTCCGCCAGGCCATCGAGGAACCGGTCACCGCGATCATCGACGCCGTCCGCACCAGCCTCGACAAGTGTCCCCCCGAGCTGTCCGGCGACATCATGGACCGGGGCGTGGCCGTCACCGGCGGTGGTGCCCTGCTCCGCGGACTGGACGACCGCCTACTGCACGAGACCGGCATGCCCATCCACGTCGCCGACAACGCGCTCGACTCCGTGGCCATCGGGTCGGGCACCTGCGTGGAGAACTACGAGCGCCTGCACCAGGTCCTGGTCCCCGAACGGCGGCGGTGACATGTTCCGCGACTCACCCAGGTCCCGGCTCGTCCTCGTCGTCCTCATGGTGGCGGCCGTGGCCCTCCTCGTCCTGGACTCCCGACCCGGCGCGGACCCCGTCACCTCCGTCGGCCGCGCCGCGGGCGAGTACGTCTTCACCCCCGCCGCGGCCGGGGTGGGCTGGGCCGCCGCCCCCGCCGTGTCCCTCTACGACGGTCTGCGCCAAGCCCCGCACGCGGCCGAGCGCATCGCCGAACTGGAGGAGGCCAACGCGGAGCTGGAGGCCCGGCTCCAGGCGGTCGACAACGACGAGGAGCGAGCCGACCAGCTCGACGAACTCCTTCACCTGTCCGGGCTCGGCGGATACGAGATCGTCCCGGCCCAGGCCGTCACCCGCGTCACCGCGCGCGGCCTCGCCCACACGGTGACCCTGGACGTGGGCACCGATTCCGGTGTTCGACCCGACATGACCGTGGTCAACGGCCACGGGCTCGTGGGCCGTGTCGTCGAGGCCGGAGCGAGCACCTCCACGGTCGTCCTGGCCACCGACGTCGCCTCGGCCGTCGGAGCGCGCCTGGAGGACACCCGCAAGATCGGCGTCGTCCGGGGCGGCGCGCTCCCGGGCGGCCCCGACGCCGAGCTCACCCTGGAACTGTTCGACATGGAGGACCCGGTGGAGGCCGGGGACCGCGTCGTCACGCTCGGATCGCACGAGGGCGCGCCCTTCGTGCCCGGTGTCCCCATCGGCACCGTCGAGGAGGTCCAGTCCGCGCCGGGCGCGTTGAGCCGGCTCGCCCGTATCGCCCCCGCCGTCGACTTCGCCTCGCTCGATCTGGTGGGGGTGGTGGTCGCGGGTCCCGCCGAGGATCCGCGCGACTCCGTCCTTCCGCCCCGTTCCGAACCCGAGGGGGACCGATGAGGTCAGCGGCGACCCTGGTCATCGTGGCCGTCGCGGTGCTCGTCCAAGCCACCGCCGTCAACCGGGTCCAGTTCGACTGGGGCCCCGGTCCCGACCTGGTGGTCGCGGCCCTGGTCGCGGTGGCCCTGACCACCACTCCGGCCGTGGCGGCGAGCGCGGGCTTCGCGGCCGGCCTGGCGATGGACCTGCTTCCGCCCGCCGAACACGCCGTGGGCCGCTACGCGCTCGTGTTGTGCGTCGCCGCCTACCTGGTCGCCCTGCTGCGCGCCAACACCGGCTCCCCGGGGGCGGTGGGCGCCCCGCCCTCGGCGTGGACCGGCATCGGGGTCACCGCGGTGACATCGCTGGGCGTGGGCCTGGGGTACGCGGCCGTGGGACTGGTGATGGGCGACCCGCGCGTGTCCCTCGGCGCGACGGCGGTCGCCGTGGGGGTGGGCACGGTCCTGACGACGCTCGTCTCCCCGCTGGTCACGGTGCCCCTGCTGTGGATCCGCAACGCGTTCACCGAGAACGAGTTCGCCACCATCCAGGGACCAACCGGTCTGGGAGGGTGGTGATCCCGTGCGCAGACCACCCGTGGACCCCTCCCTGCCGGGCCGCAAGCTCGGCACGGTGGGCATCGTCCTCGTCCAGGTCCTGGTCGTGGCCCTGTTCGCCCTGCTGGGGGTACGCCTGTGGTATCTCCAGGTGCCGAGGGGGGAGCACTACCGCGAACTCGCCGTCTCCAACCACCACCAGCGGCTCGTCGTCCCCGCCACCCGGGGCCAGATCCTCGACGCCCGGGGCCGCCCCCTGGTGAGCAACCGGACCGAGCTGGTCGTGTCCGCCGACTACCACGAGCTCACCGGCATGGACGACGGCGGCGAGGCCGTCCTGTCCGACCTGGCCGGGGTGCTCGACGTCCCGCTGGAGGAGCTCCGGCAGCGGATGCGCCTGTGCGGCCCCGACGTCCAGCGCCCCTGCTGGCCGGGCTCGCCCTACCAGCCGGTCACCCTGGCGGAGGGGGTCGAGGCGCCCGTCGCGCTGCACATCATGGAGCGGGCCGACGAGTTTCCCGGGATCACGGCCCAGGCCCACGCCCTGCGCGAGTACCCCAACGGCGCGCTCGCCGGACAGGTGCTGGGCTACCTCCAGCCGGTCACCCAGGAGGAGCTGGAGGCCCGCGAGGAGCTGCGCACGCAGTTCACCGGCATCGACCAGGTGGGCCGCGACGGGCTGGAGAAGGTCTACGACACGCGGCTGCGCGGCACCGCCGGCCTGCGCACGCTCGGTGTGAACAACCACGGCCAGGTGATGGAGGTGATCTCCGACCGGCCGCCCGAACCCGGGATGCACCTGGTCACCCACATCGACCTGGAGGTCCAGCGGATCGCGGAGGAGGCCCTCGCCAAGGGGATGGCCGCGGCCAGGCCCCGCTACAAGGCCGACGCCGGCGCCGCCGTCGTCCTGGACGTGCGCACCGGCGGCGTCGTGGCGATGGCCAGCGTGCCGACCTACGACCCCAGCGTCTGGCAGGGCGGGATCGACCAGGAGACCTTCGACGAGATGCTCAGCGAGGAGGCGGGCGAACCCCTGCTCTCCCGGGCGCTCCAGGGCCAGTACCCGCCGGGTTCGACGTTCAAGGTGTCGTCGCTGTCGGCCGCCGCCGAGAGCGGGTACTCGCTGCGCAGCACCTACGCCTGCCCCGGTTCGGTCAACATCGGGGGCCAGAACTTCGCCAACTACGCGGGGCAGGGCCATGGCTCGATCACGCTGCACCGGGCGATCGTGGTCTCCTGCAACACCGTCTTCTACAACTTCGGCTACCAGTTGTGGCTCCGCGACGGCGGACTGCACCCGGAGGGCGA
>NZ_ANBC01000181.1 GCF_000341125.1 Nocardiopsis lucentensis DSM 44048
CATCCCCGACCGCGAGTGGAAGCGCACCTTCTGGGAGGCCAACCGGGAGAACAACTGCTACCGCGCCGAGCACGGCTATCCGGACGTGGCCGAGACCGACCCCTCACACGCGGCCTACCTCAAGCGCCTGGCCCACGAGCACTGCGTGGAGGGCTTCGAGTGGCGCGCGGGTGAGGCGGTCAACTTCGCCATCGGCCAGGGCGACGTACTGGTCAGCCCCCTGCAACTGGCCAACGCCTACGCGGCCATCGCCAACGGGGGCACTCTGTACGAACCGCGCGTGGGCAAGGCGTTCGTCTCCGCCGACGGTTCGGTGGTCGAGGAGATCGAGCCGGTCGTGGCCGGGCGCCTGCCCGTCAGCGACCAGACCCTGAGCTACCTCCAGGCGGCGCTGACCGAGGTGCCCAAGGCGGGTACGGCGAGCGGGGCCTTCGGCGGCTTCCCGCAGGACCGGGTGTCCGTCGCGGGCAAGACGGGCAGTGCCGACGTCGTGGGCCGCCAGGTGTCCTCGTGGTTCGCCTCCTACGCCCCCGCGGACGACCCGCAGTTCGCCATCGTCGTGCTGGTCTCCCAGGGCGGTACCGGTGGCGCGACCTCCGCGCCCATCGCTCGGGAGATCTACGAGGGCATCTACGGCTTCTCCGCCGAGGACGCCGAGGGGGAGGACGCCGAGGACGAGGGCGAGGAGGAGGGCGACGACGAGGGTCGCGCCGAACCCGCGCTGCCCGGCGGCGCCCCCTGGGTGGGCCTGCCCACGGTCCGTCCGGACGGTTCCATCGACCTCCTGGACCGGTGAGCGATGAGTACACACGTGGGCGTGTCGGGCCCGTCCCGAGCCCGGATCGGCCGCTCCGCGGCGGGGGCCGCCCGCCGCCTGGACTGGACGCTGATCGGCGCCGCGCTGGCGCTGTGCGCCGTCGGTTCCCTGCTGGTGTGGTCGGCGACCCTGCCGGGTGACGGCAGCGGCCCGCTGGAGGCCACCGGCCACGTGCGCCGCCACCTGGCCCACCTCGCGGTGGCCTGGGCGCTGTGCCTCGCGGTGGCCTCGGTCGACTACCGGGCCGTGCGCGCCTACGCGCACCTGGTGTACGGCGCCACGGTGGTCGCGCTGATCCTGGTGCTGACGCCCCTGGGTGCGGTGATCAACGGATCGCGCGGCTGGATCGTGCTCGGCGGGTTCCAGTTCCAGCCCAGCGAGCTGGCCAAGGTCGGTCTGGTGCTCATGATGGCCACCCTCCTCGGGGAACCCCGTGACGGCGAGACCAAGCCGATGACCCGGGACGTCCTGTACGCCCTGCTGGTGCTCGCGCTGCCGCTCGCACTGGTGCTGCTGCAGCCCGACCTGGGGACCACCCTCGTGCTCGGCGTGATCTTCCTGGGGATGCTCACGATGTCGGGCGCCCCGATCGTGTGGGTGGCGGGCATGCTGGCGTGCGGGGTGGCGACCGGTGTCGCGGTCTGGTGGTTCGACCTGTTGGAGCCCTACCAGTTGGACCGGCTGGCCACGCTGATGGATCCGTCGGCGGACCCGCAGGGGGCGGGGTACAACTCGGCCCAGGCGCTGATCGCCGTGGGCTCGGGCGGGTTCGACGGCACCGGCCTGTTCCAGGGGGAGCAGACGCACGGGCGGTTCGTGCCCGAACAGCACACGGACTTCATCTTCACGGTGGCGGGCGAGGAGCTCGGGTTCGTGGGGGCCGGGGCGATGATCGTGCTGTTCGCCGTGGTCTTCTGGCGGATCCTGCGCATCGCCCAGGGGTGCGACCAGCCCTACCCGCGCCTGCTGTGTGTGGGGGTGGCCGCGTGGTTCGCCTTCCAGAGCTTCATCAACATCGGTATGGGGCTCGGGATCATGCCGGTCACGGGCCTGCCGCTGCCGTTCGTCTCCTACGGGGGCACCGCCATCGTCGCCAACCTCGTGGCGCTCGGCCTGGTTCTGGCCGTGAGCTCACGGGACCGCGGGTTCGAGTGAACCGCTCCGTGCGTCGGTAACCTGGAGAAACCGCACGTCCGCCATCGACCGAAGGTCTCACCATGTCCGTCGAAAGCGTCTTCCCGCGGCTGGAACCCCTGCTGCCGAAGGTGAGCAAGCCCATCCAGTACGTCGGGGGCGAGCTCAACTCCGTGGTCAAGGAGTGGGACGACACCTCGGTGCGCTGGGCGCTGATGTACCCGGACGCCTATGAGGTCGGGGTGCCCAACCAGGGTGTGCAGATCCTCTACGAGGTCCTCAACGAGCGCGAGGGCGTGCTGGCGGAGCGCACGTACGCGGTCTGGCCGGACCTGGAGTCGCTGATGCGCGAGCACGGCGTCCCGCACTTCACCGTGGACGCCCACCGCCCGGTGTCGGCGTTCGACGTGCTGGGGGTGAGCTTCGCCAGCGAGATGGGGTACACGAACCTGCTCACGGCGCTGGACCTGGCGGGTATCCCGCTGCGCTCCGCGGACCGGGGCGAGGGCCACCCGATCGTGCTGGCGGGCGGCCACTCGGCGTTCAACCCGGAGCCGATCGCGGACTTCCTGGACGCCGTGGTGCTGGGCGACGGCGAAGAGGTCGCGCTCGCGATCACCGAGATCATCCGGGAGTTCAAGGAGGAGGGCGAACCCGGCGGGAGGGAGGGACTCCTCCTCCGGCTGGCCGCGACGGGCGGGGTGTACGTGCCGCGCTTCTTCGACGTGGCCTACCACTCCGACGGCCGGATCGCCGCCTACACGCCCAACCGCCCGGGTGTGCCGGGCACGGTGCACAAGCACACCGTGATGGACCTGGACCAGTGGCCCTACCCCAAGAAGCCCATCGTGCCGACCGCCGAGTCCGTGCACGAGCGCTACAGCGTGGAGATCTTCCGCGGGTGCACCCGGGGCTGCCGGTTCTGCCAGGCGGGGATGATCACCCGTCCGGTGCGTGAGCGCAACCAGGAGACCGTGACGAGGATGGTCGACGAGGGGGTGAGGGCCACCGGTTTCCAGGAGGTGGGCCTGCTGTCCCTGTCGAGCGCCGACCACAGCCAGATCGGCGACATCGCCAAGGGGCTGGCCGACCGGTACGAGGGCACCAACACGGGGCTGTCCCTGCCCTCCACACGCGTGGACGCCTTCAACATCGACCTGGCGGGCGAGCTGACCCGGAACGGGCGCCGCTCGGGCCTGACCTTCGCTCCCGAGGGCGGCAGTGAGCGGATGCGCCGGGTGATCAACAAGATGGTCACCGAGGAGGACCTCATCCGCACGGTGACCGCCGCCTACGAGGCCGGGTGGCGCCAGGTGAAGCTGTACTTCATGTGCGGGCTGCCCACCGAGGAGGACGAGGACGTCCTGGCCATCGCCGACCTGGCCACCGAGGTGATCCGTACCGGCCGCGAGGTGACCGGCCGCAAGGACATCCGCTGCACGGTGTCCATCGGCGGGGGGGTGCCCAAGCCGCAGACCCCGTTCCAGTGGGCGGGGCAGACCTCGCATGAGGTGGTCGACGCGCGCCTGCGCAAGCTGCGCGACCGGCTGCGGGGCGACCGCAGGTACGGCAAGTCCATTGGGCTGCGCTACCACGAGGGGCGCCCGTCGATCATCGAGGGACTGCTCTCACGGGGTGACCGCCGTGTGGGCCGGGTCGTCGAGGAGGTGTGGCGCTCGGGCGGCCGGTTCGACGGTTGGAGCGAGCACTTCTCCTACGCCCGCTGGGCCAAGGGGGCCGAGACCGCCCTCGCCGGCGAACCGGTGGACCTGGACTGGTACACCACCCGTGAGCGCGATGAGGACGAGGTCCTGCCGTGGGACCACCTCGACGCGGGGCTGGACCGCTCGTGGCTGTGGCAGGACTGGCAGGACTCGCTGCACGGGGAGGAGTCGGTCGAGGTCGACGACTGCCGGTGGAACCCCTGCTACGACTGCGGTGTGTGCCCGAGCATGGGAACCGAGATCCAGATCAACGCCCCCTCGGACGGACGGCCGCTGCTCCCGCTCACCGTGAAGTAGCGGGCCGCCCCCAAGCGCTCCGGGCGGCGCCTCGAGGACGCCGGGAGGGGCTGGGGGCGCTCTGGTCGCTGAGGAGGGCTCTCCAGTAGGATGCGCGCTCCGGACGCTCTACCCCTGTGGGGGAGCCCTCCGGGAGGAAGGAGTACGGCCCGGCGCCCCGCTCGCGCCGGGCCGTACGTGTAGTAGGACTCGCGGGGAGGTTGGGGGGTTGCCATCGGATCCGGATTTTCTCCGGATTTTTTTTCGGGGCCTCCGCGTTCTGGTGGTGAATACCGGTTCGCTCTCCGCCCGGATGGCATCGGGACTTTTCGACCGCAGGTCAGTGGGGGAGGTACCGGTATGCGTGGTCCTGTTGGCGCATGTGCACCACCGCGCACCGTACGCTGAACAGGACTGAGGAACAGCCCCTTCAGGTCGCACGCCGACCCCACCGGGGGCATGAGGAAAGGAGTTGAGCTGCCCCCCGCATCCGAGGGCACCACCTCACCCTCCACCACCAGACCCGGCCAACGGCTCCGCGTCCGCTACGCCAAGCGGGGCCGCATGAGATTCGCCAGTCACCGCGACATCGCCCGGGCGCTGGAACGCGCTCTGCGTAGGGCGGACGTCCCGGTCGCGTTCTCCGCGGGCTTCTCGCCGCATCCGAAGGTCTCCTATACCGGTGCGGCCCCCACCGGGGTCGCCAGTGACGCGGAGTACCTCGAACTGACCCTGGTCGAGGAACGCGACCCCGAACGGGTCAGAGCCGACATCGACGAGGCCATGCCCGAGGGTGTGGACATCGTCGAGGTCGTCGAGGCCGGCAGCTCCGGGCTCGCCGACCGGCTCCAGGCCTCGGAGTGGCGGGTGGAGTTGGCGGGCGTCGACCCCGACGCGGCCGCGGCGGCGGCGAACGCCTTCCTGGCCGCCGACAGTGTCGAGGTGGAACGGATGACGAAGAAGGGCCGACGCCGGTTCGACACACGCCCGGCGGTGGTCCGACTCGACGTGGCTGGCGTGCCCGACGGGCGCGCCCCAGGGGAACAACACGCGACATATGCCATACTTCGAATGGTCGTTCGGCACACGACACCTGCCGTCCGACCAGACGACGTGCTGACCGGCCTACGCCTCGTGGCCGACCTCGCGCCGCCGTCATCACCGCTGATGACCCGGCTGGCGCAGGGGCCACTTGACGAGACGACAGGTGCGATCGCGGACCCGCTCACCGCGGACCGGCCCGCCGCCCACACCACCGTGGGCACCGGATCCGTGGGCGAAGGTGACGAGCGGAGCGAGAACGCACCACGGCCGTCGGCGCCCATGACGGGACCGCGCCCATGAGCGGCCCCACCTTGGGGTACATGGGCGCGACCACAGGACTTTGCCCCGGCGACACTCCGGTGCCGCCGGCGCTGACACAGCGACGACAGTTCTCGTGAGCCGCGCCGCCGACCGAGAGGTCGCGGCGCGCCCGAGGACTTTGACGGGAGACCGCCCGGATGCTCGACAACGAGCCCACGAACGGCGCCGAGGGCGCCGCGGGTACAACTGAAACAACCGACGCCAAGGCGGCGACGCCCCCTCCGGGGGACGGCGGGGTGCGGGTGACCACACCCGCGTCCGCCAAGGGCGCACGCCGTGCGGCTGGACCGCCCCCCGAGCCAGACGACACCGCCACCACCCCCTCCCAGCCGGTGACCACCCTCGCCGGGTCCGGTGAGGTGGGCACGGTGAAGACCTCCGTGGCCGCCGCTCCGCGCAAGCGCACCGTGCGTGCCGCCGGCAGCCCCGCGGAGGAGGCGCCCGCGCGCCGCAAGCGCTCCACCACCAGGGCCACCGCGAAGAAGGACGCCGAGGCGGCCCCGGCCGAGGAGTCCCGGACCGCCGGGCGCAAGGGCGGCAGGCGCAAGGCCGCAGAGCCCGCTCCGGCCGAGGAGGCACGGGCCGTGGAACCGAAGGCCGACGAGGCCGCCTCGTCCACGGGTACCGAGGAGGCCCCCGGGGGCGGCGGCGCCGTCTTCCAGTCGCCCACGATGCTCTTCCAACCGCCGGTCGCCCAGCAGGGCGCGCCCGCGCGGGCCGAGTCGGCCGAGGCCGAACCGGCTGAGGACGAGGAGTCCGCCGAGGAGACGGACGCCCTGGCCGAGGAGCCCGCCGAGAGCGCCGAGGCCGCCGAGGCAGCCGACACCGCCGAGGAGCGGCCGAGCCGCCGGCGCCGCCGCCGCGGGGGCCGGGGCCGGGGCCGCTCACGCACCGGTGAGGAGACCGGTGGAGAGACCGCGGAGACCGCGGGCCGGGCTGACGAGGAACGGGAGCGCGAGGGCGAGAGGACCGCGGAGGAGACCGCCGAGACCACGCCCGAACAGCCCGCCGCCGAGGAGGGCGAGCGCGGCAGCCGTCGTCGCCGCCGCCGGCGCCGCAGGGNNNTGACGACCCGCCCAACACCGTGGTCAAGGTGCGTGAGCCGCGCCAGGAGAAGCCGATCGAGGACGAGGTCCAGGCGGTCCGCGGCTCCACCCGGCTGGAGGCCAAGAAGCAGCGCCGCCGCGAGGGCCGTGAGCAGGGCCGCCGCCGCGCCCCGATCGTCACCGAGTCGGAGTTCCTCGCGCGCCGTGAGTCGGTCAAGCGCGACCTCGTGATCCGCCGCAACGGCGACCGCACCCAGATCGCGGTGCTGGAGGACGACGTCCTCGTCGAGCACTACGTCGACCGGGCCACCCACCGCTCCTACGTGGGCAACGTCTACCTGGGCCGGGTGCAGAACGTCCTGCCGTCCATGGAGGCCGCCTTCGTCGACATCGGCAAGGGCCGCAACGCCGTCCTGTACGCGGGCGAGGTCAACTGGGACTCCTTCGGCCTGGACGGCCAGCCCAAGCGCATCGAGTCGGTCCTCAAGTCGGGCCAGTCGGTCCTGGTGCAGGTCACCAAGGACCCGATCGCGCACAAGGGCGCCCGCCTGACCAGCCAGATCAGCCTCCCGGGCCGTTACCTGGTGTACGTGCCCGGCGGTTCCATGACCGGGATCAGCCGCAAGCTCCCCGACAAGGAGCGCGCGCGTCTGAAGCAGATCCTCAAGAAGGTGATGCCGTCCGGCGCGGGCGTGATCGTGCGCACCGCCGCCGAGGGGGCCAGCGAGGAGGAGTTGGAGCGCGACATCTCGCGCCTGGCCAACCAGTGGGAGTCCATCAAGCGCAAGTCGAAGTCGGCGAGCGCTCCGTCGCTGCTCAACAGTGAGCCCGACCTCACGGTCCGAGTCGTGCGGGACGTGTTCAACGAGGACTTCTCCAGCCTGGTGGTCTCCGGCGAGGAGGCGTGGAGCACCGTTCACGAGTACGTCGACTACGTGGCGCCCAACCTGTCCGAGCGGCTCTCCCACTGGACCGAGGACCGCGACGTCTTCGCCGCCTACCGGATCGACGAACAGATCAACAAGGCCCTCGAGCGTAAGGTGTGGCTGCCCAGCGGTGGGTCGCTGATCATCGACCGCACCGAGGCCATGACCGTGGTCGACGTCAACACCGGCAAGTTCACCGGTCAGGGCGGCAACCTCGAGGAGACCGTCACCAAGAACAACCTGGAGGCGGCGGAGGAGATCGTCCGCCAGCTCCGGCTGCGCGACATCGGCGGCATCATCGTGATCGACTTCATCGACATGGTGTTGGAGTCCAACCGCGACCTCGTGCTGCGCCGCATGCTGGAGTGCCTGTCCAGGGACCGCACCAAGCACCAGGTGGCCGAGGTCACCTCGCTCGGCCTGGTGCAGATGACCCGTAAGCGGGTCGGTCAGGGGCTCCTGGAGGCCTTCTCGCACTCGTGCGACCACTGCAGCGGCCGCGGCCTGGTGCTGTCCACCGAGCCGGTGGAGGGCAAGGGCGGCAACGGCGGCCGCAAGAAGAAGAAGGGCAAGGGCGAGGCGGACCAGCCCTCCGACAAGGCCGAGAAGGCCGAGAAGGCCGAGAAGGCCGAGAAGGCCGAGAAGCAGGACAAGGCCGAGAAGGCTGACAAGTCCGAGAAGCAGGAGCGGGCCCAGAAGGCGGAGAAGAGGGCCGACAAGGCGGAGAAGAAGGCGACGGCCGCGAAGGCCGGGATCGCCGAGGAGCCCGTCGAGCCCGCGCCCGCCGCCGAGGAACCCGCCGAACCCGCCGAGAAGCCCGCGAAGCGGACCCGGAAGCGGACCACCCGCGCCCGTAAGGGCGCCGAGGTCGCGGAGGAGCCGACCGGGGACGACGGAGCCCGGACCGCTCCCGCCGGGGAGCCCGCGGGGGCCGAGCCCCAGGAGGCGGCCGAGAGGCCCGCTGCGGAGGCCGCTGAGCCGACCGAGGCGGAGCCCGAGGCCCCGGTGAAGAAGACCCGGACCAGGCGGACCACGACGCGTCGTACCGCCCGTGCGGCGGCCGAGGCGCCCGCCGAGGACACGGCCCCGGAGCCGGAGGCACCCGCCGCCGGTACCGAGGACGAGGCGGGGGAGCGCCCGAAGCGCCGTCGGACCCGGCGTACCAAGGCGGCGGCCACCTCGCCGACCGCGGTGGAGGCCGGTTAAGCCACACCCGTCGCGTCCGTCCCCCTGGGACCCTCCAGGGGGACGGACGCGCGCTGTGGATCCCCGGGGTGGTCACCCCAGGGGGTTGCCGTTCGGGCGTCGGCAGGGTGCTTCAAGTGAGTGCTGCGCCGAAGGCGTCGTTTGAGGGTGGCGGCAGGCGAAGACGAGGATGAAGCATCCCTGCCTTGGGGACGCCCGAACACGGGCCAAAGCGGAGCGGAGGCCCAAAGCAAGCAGCTGTACAGCCCCGCGGCGGGTCAGTGGTAATCTGATGGGCGGTGCGTCGGCGCGCTCCGTGTGATCACGCGCCCCGACACCGAAGTGCTCTCCACGCAGGGTTTGTTTCCCTCAGATCCCCGCGCCCCGCTACAGGCGATCAGTGGATCGTGGAACGAGGCTTCTTCCCACCACGGTGGGAGCGGCCCCTTCACAGCCAGGCCTGGCACAGGCAGGGCTGACCCGGGGGCCCCGCGCGAGCGGGCCTGGACTTCCCCCGGGAATGGTCCCAGTGAGTGCATTATTCGTTGAGCGAGCAGGAAGAGAGTTACCCGGTGTACGCGATCGTGCGAGCGGGCGGCCGACAGGAGAAGGTGTCCGTCGATGACGTCCTGAACATCGACAGGGTCTCCGAGGAGGCCGGCGCCACCCTGACCTGGCAGCCCATCCTTGTCGTCGACGGTGACGACGTCATCAGCGAGGCCGACAAGCTGAGCGGGTACACGGTCACCGCCGAGGTTCTCGGTGAGACCACTGGTCCCAAGATCAACATCCTGAAGTACAAGAACAAGACCGGTTACAAGAAGCGCATGGGTCACCGCCAGAAGCACACCCAGGTGCGCGTCACCGGCATCGCGGCGAAGTAGGAGGCCTGGAGAGATGGCACACAAGAAGGGCGCTTCGTCCAGCCGTAACGGTCGTGACTCCAACGCCAAGCGGCTTGGTGTCAAGCGCTTCGGCGGTCAGACCGTTTCGGCCGGCGAGATCCTGATCCGTCAGCGCGGCACCAAGTTCCACCCGGGCGCCAACGTCGGCCGTGGTGGCGACGACACGCTGTTCGCCCTGGTCGGCGGCGAGGTCAAGTTCGCCAACTACCGCGGCCGCAAGGCCGTGAACATCGTTCCCGCCGCCGCCGAGTAGGTCACGCGCGGACGTTGTGGATTTCGGGGCGGGCCAGGGAACACTGGCCCGCCCCTCGCGTTGTCACTGGTTGACGCGTGTGGTTCGCGGTCTCCGTCGCCGGGCGGGGCCGCACGAGTAACGGGGAGAGCTATGCCTGACTTCGTCGACGAGGCGGTCTTGCACGTCAAGGCCGGGAACGGCGGGCATGGCTGTGCCTCCGTGCACCGGGAGAAGTTCAAGCCGTTGGGCGGGCCGGACGGCGGGAACGGAGGCCGCGGTGGTGACGTCGTCCTGGAGGTCGACGCCCAGACCGCCACGCTCCTGGACTACCAGCGCCGCCCCCACCGCGGCGCCCAGAACGGAACCCCCGGGCAGGGCGGCCACCGCGCCGGCGCCAACGGTGACGACCTCGTGCTCACCGTCCCCGACGGCACCGTGGTCACCCACATGGACGGCGAGGTCGTCGCCGACCTGGTCGGCCACGGGACCCGGCTCGTGTTGGCCAAGGGCGGCTCCGGCGGTCTGGGCAACGCGGCACTGGCCTCCAAGAAGCGCAAGGCGCCCGGCTTCGCCCTCAAGGGCGAGGAGGGCGAGGCCTTCGACGTGCGCCTGGAGATGAAGACCATCGCCGACGTCGGCCTGGTGGGCTTCCCCAGCGCGGGCAAGTCGTCGCTCATCGCGGCCCTCTCCGCGGCGCGGCCCAAGATCGCGGACTACCCCTTCACCACCCTCATCCCCAACCTCGGGGTGGTCGAGGCGGGCGCCGTCCAGTACGTCATCGCCGACGTGCCCGGCCTCATCCCCGGAGCCAGCGACGGTAGAGGCCTGGGCCTGGAGTTCCTGCGCCACATCGAACGCTGTTCCACGCTGCTGCACGTACTCGACTGCGCGACCTACGAGTCCGGTCGCGACCCGGTCAGCGATCTGGAGGCCCTGGAGGCCGAGCTGGTCGCCTACGGTGAGCGCACCGGCGTCGACCTGTCCGACCGCCCGCGCATCGTCGCCCTGAACAAGGTGGACGTGCCCGAGGCCCGTGAACTCGCCGAACTGGTCAGGCCGATGCTGGTCGAGCGCGGGTACCGCGTCCTGGAGGTCTCCGCCGCGTCCCGGGAGGGGCTGCGCGAGCTGTCCTTCGCCCTGGGCGAGCAGGTGGCCGCCGCCCGTGAGGCCGCTCCCGTGGCCGAGCCCACCCGGATCGTGATCCGTCCGAAGATGATCGGCGACACCCCGTTCGAGGTCGTGCCGCTGGGAGACAACGCCTTTCGTGTGCGCGGCGACAAGCCCGCCCGCTGGGTGCGTCAGACCGACTTCTCCAACGACGAGGCCGTCGGCTACCTGGCCGAGCGCCTCAACCGCCTTGGCATCGAGGAGGAGCTGGCCAAGGCCGGCGCCACCGAGGGGGCCGAGGTCTACATCGGAACCGAGGAGGACTCCGTGGTCTTCGACTGGGACCCGTCGACCGACGCCGAGGCCGTCCCGTCCGGCCCGCGCGGCACCGACGCCCGGCTGGGCTGACCCGCGCGGGGACACCGCTCCACACCAGCCGGACCCACACTCAGGTACGCGCACGGCGATCGAGCCTGGAGCCGTGCCACGGATGGAAAGCCCCCGGTGGACAGCGTGAGAACCGAACACATCGACGAACTCGAGGTCGCGGGCCGCAAGGCCGTGGCGAACGCGCGACGGGTCGTGGTCAAGGTGGGGTCGTCGTCGCTGACGACCCCCGAGGGCCGCATCGACTCCAGCCGGATCCGCGACCTCGTCGAGGTCCTGGCGGCCCGGCGCGCGCTCGGGCAGGAGGTCATCCTGGTCTCCTCCGGAGCCGTCGCCGCCGGAATGACCCCCCTCGGACTGACCCGGCGCCCGCGCGATCTGGCCTCGCAGCAGGCGGCGGCCAGCGTCGGACAGGGCCTGCTGCTGGCGTCCTACACCGCCGAGCTGGCCGGGCACGGCCTCACCGCTGCCCAGGTCCTGCTCACGGTGGAGGACATGATGCGGCGGGTGCAGCACCGTAATGCGCAGCGCACCCTGCGCCGTCTGTTGGACATCGGGGCGGTGCCGATCGTCAACGAGAACGACACCGTGGCCACCCACGAGATCCGGTTCGGCGACAACGACCGCCTCGCCGCCCTCGTCGCACACCTCCTGCGCGCGGACGCGCTCGTCCTGCTCTCCGACGTGGACGCCCTGTACGACGGCAACCCCTCCGACCCGTCCACCTCCGTGGTCGACCTCGTGCGCGGCCCCGGGGACCTGGACGGCATCGACATCGGCGGCGCGGGCAAGCGGGGTGTGGGCACCGGCGGCATGGTGACGAAGGTGGAGTCGGCGCGCATCGCCACCGAGGCGGGCGTGCAGACGGTGCTGACCTCGGCGGCCAACGCGCGCGCCGCCCTGGCGGGGGAGCGGGTGGGCACCCTCTTCGCCCCGGCCGAGGGCCGCCGCCCCTCGACCCGTCAGCTGTGGCTCCCCCCCCCCCCCCCCCCG
>NZ_ANBC01000182.1 GCF_000341125.1 Nocardiopsis lucentensis DSM 44048
GTCGTGAGTGAGAAGGCCTCCCTGCTGCCCGCGGGCGTGGTCAAGGTCATGGGCGACTTCAGCGCGGGAGACCCGGTGGACCTGCGCGACGAGGAGGGCACCGTGGTCGCGCGCGGTCTGGTCAACTACGACGCCTCCGAAGTCCCCGACATGATGGGTAGGTCGACGCGGTGGCTGGCCAGGGAGATGGGTCCCTCCTACGAGCGCGAACTGGTGCACCGAGACGATCTGGTGATCCTGTGACGCCTCCCTCCGCCTTCCGGTGGACGGGAGCCCTGGCCCTGGCGGTCCTGTGCGTCGGGTGTGCGCCGACCGAGGCGTCCCGGACGACGGGTTCCGCGAGCGAGGAGGGGGTTCCGGAGCCGTCAGTGCCCGTCGGGCCGTTCGACTACCAGCTCGGCGGCGGCTACGAACCCGCGCCGGACGTGGTGGCGGTGGTGCGCGACTCCAGCGACGAACCCGCGCCGGACCTGTACTCGGTCTGCTACGTCAACGCGTTCCAGACCCAACCCCAGGACCTGGAGCGGTGGGTGTCGGAGCATCCCGACGCGCTGCTGCGGGACGCCGACGGCGCGTTCGTCGCCGACCCCGACTGGCCGGACGAGGTGTTGCTGGACGTGTCCACCGAGGAACGCCGAGGGGAGGTCGCCGACGTCGTCGGCCAGACGGTCGCGGACTGCGCGGAGCGGGGCTTCGACGCCGTGGAGTTCGACAACCTGGACTCCTTCACCCGTTCCGGGGGAGCCTTCGACGCCGACGACGCCCTCGCCCTGGCCGCCGAACTGGTGGAGGCGGCGCACGCCCTGGGGATGGACGCGGCCCAGAAGAACGCCGCCGAGCTGACGTACCGGGCGCACGAGCAGGCCGGGTTCGACCTGGCGGTGGCCGAGGAGTGCGTCGCCTACCAGGAGTGCTCCGCCTACACCGACGTCTACGGTGACGCCGTCCTGGCCATCGAGTACCCCGACACCCTGGACATCCCCTTCGAGGAGGCGTGCGCCGACCCGGAGTCCCCCGCCAGCACCATCCTGCGCGACCGCGATCTCGTCGTGCCCGACGAGCCCGGACACCTCTTCGAGGCCTGCTGAGGCGGACGGCGGACCGAGGTCGTTCCACGGGCCGCTGGCACCGCCTAGGATGCCTCCTGTGAGCGAAGACACAGCGCGCGGGTCCGACCCGCACCCCCAGCACGGCCAGGTCCGTGAGATCCCCACCGAACGCAACGCGACCCGTATCGCCTACGCTCCCGAACGCGACGGTCTCGCCGACACGGGCGAGATCGTGTGGACGTGGGTCCCCTACGAGGAGGATCCCTCCCAGGGCAAGGACCGGCCGATGCTCGTCGTGGGGCGCAAGGACGGCCGACTGCACGGTCTCATGCTCTCGTCCCAGAGCCCCGAGGCGTGGGAGAGCCAGGACTGGCTGCCCATCGGCAGCGGATCCTGGGACCGCGAGGGCCGGGACTCCCACGTTCGGGTGGACCGCCTCTTCGAGTTCGAGGAGGACGGCATCCGTCGGGAGGCCGCGGTCCTGGACGAGGAGCGGTTCGGTCTGGTCGCGGACGTACTGCGGGGACGGTACGGCTGGAGCTGATCCGGTCGGGGCACGTGAACGGCCCCCGAGGGCGCCGGCGGCCAAGACCGGCGTCTTCGGGGGCCGAGTGCCAGGGGAGCGGTTCGGTCAGTGGACGGCCAGGAGGCGGGTGGGGCCGCCGGTCCCGCCCTTGGTGTTGATGACACCGACCACGGCGATGGCGCCGCACTCGGGGGCCTCGTCCATGTGCGCGGTGATCTCGAGGCCGTACTTGTTCGCGCCCAGCATCAGGATGTGGGCCTGGGGGTCGGAGACGGACTTGGGGCCCGGGTCCAGACTCGGGCTGTCCACCGCGATGCCGGCGACGTCGCGGTGGTTCAGCAGCCAGGCGCACGCCTCGGCGCTGAACCCGGGGAAGTGGGGGATCCCGTCACTGCCGCGGTTCAGCATGTCGGCCTGGCCGCTGAGCACGCGCCGGGTCCAGCCGGAGTCCATGGCGATGAGGGCGCGCCGCGGGATGCGGCCGTAGCGCCGCTCCCAGTTCCGCAGGTCCCGCACGGTGACCTCGGCGTCCAGGTCCGTCTCGGCGCGGTCGGCGATGCGGATCACGACCAGGGGGCAGACCAGGTTCGCCGGGTCCATCTGTTCGTTGCGCAGGGCGTCGTCGTTGTCGAAGAAGTGCCAGGGGGCGTCCATGTGGGTCCCCGTGTGCTCGTCGATCTCCAGCTTGAGCGCGTTGTAGCCGTCGTCGTCCACCCACGCGGTCTGGAAGATGTTGGGCTCCAGAGCGAAGGGGGAGTAGACGGGGAAGTCGGTGTGGATGGCGTGGCTGAGGTTGGTGACCCGCAGGCGGGAGGCGGAGACGCCGTTGAGGGCCTGGGCGTAGGCGGGGTCGCTGTTGCCGACGCCCAGTGCGCCGATGCCGGTGAGGAGGGCGCCCACGGCGGCGGAGCCCGTGAGCATCCGGCGTCGGCCCACCCCCGCGCTGGCGGGTCGGGCGGGGGTCGCGGGTTCGGGGGTCGTCGGTCGGGGCGCCGTCATCGTCGCGGTGTCGGCGCTGTCCTTGGCGAGACTGCTCTGGGCGTTGCGGATCAGCTCAGGTCCACACATGGGGGGCACCTCTTCCAGGTCGGCGTGTGTGCGAGTCCAGATAAGTATACGTACTCTTATGGATGAAGGAACCCTGATAGATGATTGATTTCGAGCAAACATCTGCCTTCATGTGAGAACATGGGTTCTGATGCTCAGACGCACTGACACGACCGATGGGAGTACGCGAATGAGCCTGCAGACCCGCCCGTTGGGCGACACCGGGATGGACATCACCCGGGTCGGCCTGGGTGCCTGGGCGATCGGAGGCGGTGGCTGGCGCTACTCGTGGGGGGCTCAGGACGACGCTGAGTCGATCGCCGCCATCCGCCACGCCGTCGAGAACGGCGTCAACTGGATCGACACCGCGGCCGTCTACGGTCTCGGCCACTCCGAGGAGGTGGTCGGCAAGGCCGTCGCCCCTCTCCCCGAGGCCGACCGTCCCCTCGTCTTCACCAAGTGCGGTCTGGTCTGGGACGAGGACGACCCGGGCGCGCCCCCGCACCGGATCATGCGCCCCGACAGCGTCCGTCGCGAGGTGGAGGGTTCCCTCTCCCGCCTGGGGGTGGACCGGATCGACCTGTTCCAGGTGCACTGGCCCGACACGGGCGCCTCGCTGGAGTACAGCGGGGAGGAGTCGGGCGGCCCGGCGCCCCAGGCGACCCCGATCGAGGAGTACTGGGCGGTGATGGCGGAGCTGAAGGCGGAGGGCAAGGTAGGCGCCATCGGGCTGTCCAACCACGACGTGCCGCTCCTGGAGCGGGCTGAGGCGGTCGCCCACGTCGAGGCGGTCCAGCCGCCGTTCTCCGCGATCAACCGCTCCAACGCGGGTGAGGTGGCCTGGGCGGCGAAGAACGGCACCGGTGTGATCGTCTACTCACCCATGCAGTCCGGACTGCTCACCGGGGCCTTCTCCCGGGAACGGGTCGAGGCACTGGACGCCGCCGACTGGCGGCGGGGGCACGTGGACTTCACCACCAACCTGGAGCCCAACCTCGCCCTGGCCCGGGCGCTGGAGCCCGTCGCCGAGCGGCACGGGACCACGGTCGCGGCCGTCGCGGTGGCCTGGGCGGCCGCCTGGCCCGGTGTGACCGGCGCCATCGTCGGCGCGCGCCGGCCCGCGCAGATCGACGCGTGGCTGGCCGCCGGTTCGCTGGAGTTGACCGAGGCCGATCTGTCGGAGATCGCGGAGGCCACGGTGCGCACCGGAGCGGGCGAGGGTCCGGTGACCCCGCAGGGGTAGAAGGCGTCGGTCTCCCTCCTCCGCCTCCTGGGCGGCGGAGGAGGGAGATGAGAAGAGTGCCCGTGTGGTGGAGCTCCACCACACGGGCACTCGTGTCGGGTTGGGGATCAGACGTGCTGGGTGCCCCGCACCAGCCACTCGGGGCCCTCCTGGCCCCAGCTGCCGATGATGTCGAAGAACTTCTTGAAGTGCGCTCCGTCGCAGTGCACCTGGAAGGCCTCCTCGTCCTCGTAGGCCTCGATCAGGTAGAAGCGGTTGGCGGTCTCCTCGTCCTCGACGAGGTTGAACGCCAGCGTGCCGGGCTCGTCGGCGTTCGAGTTCCGGCCGTCCTCCAGAGCGGCGGCGATGAACTCGTCGCGGTGCTCGGCGGGCACGTCGAACTTCACGGCGATGTGGTAAGCCACGATCTTTCCCTTCTGGGTCCTGCTCTGTCCTGGTGTTCCCCCGCCGAAGCCCCCGGGGAGGCGGTGGATGACGTTCCGTGCGGAAGCCGATCCAGGCGGTTCATGGGATACGCTATCTTATATCTAGCAGATCTTGGTTACCTGATCGCTAATAGATAGGTATCAGGTCTCTTGGTCTTTCTGGTCTGACCCCCTGTGCCAGGCCAGTCGCATCACCGACACGTTGAGTGAGGAACTCGTGGCACAAGACCAACAAGGCGTCCGGGCGACGTCCAACCTCCTCTGGACGGCCGTGGGGCTCGTGTTGCTCGCGGTCAACCTCCGCCCGGCCATCGGAAGCGTCTCCCCCCTGCTCGGCCAGATCCAGGAGGACCTGGGCCTGTCCGGCGCGACCATCAGCCTGCTCACCACTCTCCCGGTCCTGTGTCTGGGCGTCTTCGCCCTGCTCGCCCCTGCGTTCGCCCGCAGGATCGGTGTCAACAGCGCCGTCACGCTGGCGCTGGTCCTGATCGTCATCGGCCTGGCCATCCGGTTCGTCCCGGCCGTGCCGACCCTGTTCGTCGGCACCGTCCTGGCCGGTGCCGGACTCGCCATCGGAAACGTTCTGATCCCCGCCGTGGTCAAGAGCGCCTTCCCCGACCGGATCCGCTTCTACACGGGGCTCGCCACGGCGGTCCTCAGCGGTGGCGCGGCTCTGTCCTCCGGTGTGACCGTCCCCCTGCGCGACGGCCTCGGCGTCGACTGGCCCACCGCCCTGGTGCTGTGGGCGGGGCTGGCGATCCTGGCCCTGGTCGTGTGGGTGCCCCTGGCCCTGAGCCAGGGGAAGCCGAATGGGGCGGCCGCGCCGCCCCCCGTCCTGGGCAAGCTGCTGCGTGACGCCGTCGCCTGGCAGACCACGCTCTACCTGGCGCTTCGCGCCCTGGCCTTCTTCACCGCCCTGGGGTGGCTGCCGACGATCCTCATCGACCGCGGGGCCGCCGAGGCCGGCGCCGTGCTCTCCCTGTGCATGCTGGTGAGCATCCCGGCCGCGGTGCTGGCCCCCGTGCTCTCCGGGCGAGTGCGTCCGGCGACGGTGACCGTCACGGTCGCCGTCCTGGGCGCGGTGGCCAACCTCGGACTGATCGTCCAGCCCGACCTCGCCACGTTCTGGGCCATCGTCCTCGGCCTGGCCCTGGGCGGCGGGTTCGCGATGGCGATGACCTTCATCGGTCTGCGCTCGCCCGACCCCGGCGTGGCCGCCCAGCTGTCGGGCATGGTGCAGACGGTCGGCTACGGCGTGGGCGCGGTGTGCGGTCCGCTCCTGTTCGGCCTGATCGGGTCGGTCACGGGCAGTTGGACCCCGGCCCTGGTGCTGCTGATCGTGCTCGCCCCGGTCGAGCTGGTCATCGGTCTGCTCGTCAGCCGGGACCGCAAGGTCCTGGCCTCGCGGACGAGCGAGCAGGTCGCGGCCGGAAGCTGACACCGGGCACGACACGGAAGGTCGCGGGGCACCGGATCGGGAATCCGGTGCCCCGCTTCGGTGTACGCGGTGGACGGTCAGCGGGGGGCGGCTCCGAGGTGGGCCGCGAGTTCGGCGCGGAGTCGCGCCCGGTCGTCCCCGTGCCCGTGCGCGGCGACGTAGCCGTCCGGGCGGATCAGGTGGTAACCGGTGGCTGAGCAGAGCCGGTGCTCGGTGGCGTCCCGCGGGGCCAGCGTCCGCACCGTGACCTCCGGGCGGTTCGCGATGGCTCGCGCCAGGTCCTCAGCCAACCCGGGGCGGCCCGGAGTGACGGCGAGCGTCCACCGGGGAGCGCAGACGGCGTCATCGCCGTGCCGCTCCTCGCCGCCGACGCCCAGGGCGACGGCGAGTGCGCGGGGCAGGGCGTGACCGACCCGGATGGCCCCCGGTCGGTGCTGGGACAGCAGGCAGGAGGAGGGCCACGCCGGTTCCTGCGTGCTGCGGGTGGGGGTGTACCGGAAGCGGTACCCCGCCATCACCGGGAGGTAGTGGCGCTCCATGGCCGGCTCCAGGACGCGGAACGCCGCGTCACGGGCTCCGGTCTGGAGCGGGTGCTTGAGCATCCACCCCCGGGTCTGGATGTCGGTGTCGCGCACCACCTGCCGGGCCACGTCCTTGCGTTCCTGTTCATAGGTGTACAGCAGGGAGGGGGCGGCCTGTCCGCCGATCACGGCGGCGAGCTTCCAGGCGATGTTCTGCGCGTCCTGCATGCCGGTGTTGAGCCCCTGGCCGCCCGCCGGGCTGTGCACGTGGGCGGCGTCGCCGGCCAGGAAGACCCGGCCCCTCTGGAAGTCGTCGGCGTGCCTGCGGTGGACGCGGAAGACCGACTCCCACACGGGGTCGACCAGGCGTACACCGCCGGGACCCTGCTCGTCCGCGATCCGCTGGAGGAGCGCCACGCTCACCTTCTCTCCCGGGGGGAGGCTGGCGAAGAACCGGAACACCCCGTCGGGGAGGGCGACGATGACCAGCGCGCCCTGCGGTGACTGGTAGTAGAGGGCCTCGTCGGTGGGCAGGTCGCCCTCGATGCGGCAGTCGACGAGGGCGAACGCCGACTCGTAGGTGCTGCCGCTGAACCCGGTGCCGATCTGCGCCCGCACGGCGCTGCCCGCGCCGTCCGCTCCGATGACGAAGGGCGCGCGGTAGCGCTCCACGGTTCCGTCGGCGTGCTCCAGGATCGCGGTCACCCCGTCGGTGGCCGTGACGTCCCCGGAGAAGTCCATTCCGTCGAAGGCGAGCAGCCGCACACCGCGTTCGACCCGACCGCCGAGTTCCAGCAGCCGTTCGTGGAGGACGCGCTCGGTCTCGCTCTGCGGCAGGCACAGCGGCGTCAGGTGTTCGGGGAAGGTGAACGAGGCCAGCGGCGCGCCCGAGGAGTAGTAGCGGAACGTGTTGATGTCGATGCCGGCCTTCCTGGCCGCGTCGAGCGAACCGAGGTCCTCCAGCATGTCGAGCGTGCGCGGCCAGAGCAGGAGGGCCTTGGGGAAGGGGGACGCCTCGGCCGCTCGGTCGACGAGCCGCACGCGTACCCCCCGTCGCAGGAGTTCGCATGCCGCGGTCAGTCCCACAGGGCCGGCGCCGACCACCAGGACGTCGGCTGGGTCGGCCGGAGGGCGGGGCTCACTGGCTGCGGTGCTGTCATCACTGGTCAACGGCATTTCGGTGGGCTCCGATCGATCGGGTGTCGATGTCCGGTCAGGGGCTTCCTCGCTCCCGCCGTCGCCATAAGATTGACGATGATAGTAAGATACCTTATGCTCCTACGCGAGTAGATGCTCATAAGTAATCGATCGAGGGGCAAGGGAATGGCGATCGACGCAACGGAACGACAGGGGGCTCAGGCCGCCCTGACCAGGGGGCAGGGGGCCGCCACGCTCGTGGCCGTCG
>NZ_ANBC01000183.1 GCF_000341125.1 Nocardiopsis lucentensis DSM 44048
CGGCGGTGGCACTCACCCAGCTCGCGGCCGAACTGGATGCCAGTGTCGGGCAGGCCCAGTGGGTGCAGAACGCTTACAACGTCACCTTCGCGGCGTTCATGCTCGCCGCGGGCGGTCTGGCCGACCGGTTCGGCCGCCGCAGGATCCTCGTCATCGGTGTCGTGGTGTTCATGGCCATGGCCGCGGTCATCGGACTGTCCTCGAACATCATCGTCATCGACGTGGCCAGGGCGGTGCAGGGCGTCGGGGCCGCGGGAATCCTCACCAGCGGCGCCGCGGTCCTCGCCGACGGGTTCCGAGGCGCGGCCAGGGCACGCGCCTTCGGGGTCCTGGGCAGCTCCTTCGGATTCGGCCTGGCACTGGGGCCGCTCGTCGCGGGCGTGCTGGTCAACATCGCGAGCTGGCGCGCGGTCTTCCTGATGAACGTCGTGCTCGGCGTCATCGTGCTCCTCCTGGTCCGCGCCATCCGGGAGTCGCGCGATCCCGAGGCGACCAGTGTGGACTGGGGCGGCGTCATCACGTTCAGCGCCAGCCTCTTCCTGCTGTCACTGGCGTTCGTCCAGGGTGCCGAGGCTGGGTGGCTCAGCCTGAGCACGATCGGCGCGGTCGTCGGTTTCGTCGCCTTCCTCGCGGCCTTCATCGTCGTGGAGTCGCGGGTCCGGCGGCCCATGTTCGACCTCGCGCTCTTCCGTCGCCCGACCTTCGTCGTGGTGGTCTGCCAGCCCTTCACCATCACCTTCGGATTCGTGGTCCTGCTCGTCTACCTGCCGCCCTTCTTCCAGGGCGTGGGCGGTTTCGGCTCGACGGAGGCGGGTGCGCTGCTCCTCCCCCTGACCCTGCCGGTGCTGCTCCTGCCACTGGTGGCCGGACAGATCGCCGCCAAGGCTCCCCTGCGCGTCATGCTCGCCCTCAGCTCACTGCTGATCGCCGGTGGCTCCCTGTGGCTGATGGTCCTCGAACCGGGCCAGTCCTGGACCTCCCTCATCGCCCCCCTGGCCCTGTTCGGCATCGGTGTGGGCAGCGCGTTCGGGGTCATGGACAACGCCGCCGTCAGCACGGTGGAGGTCGAACGCGCCGGTATGGCCTCCGGGATCTTCAACACCATGCGCATCACCGGCGAGAGCGTGGCCATCGCGGGGGCGGGGTCACTGCTGACCAGCCTGTCGCTGCGCTCGCTCGACCTGCCCTTCGCCACGGCCGAACAGGAGCGGACCCTCGCGGGAGAGGCCACCCAGGGGCGGCTGGACACCGGGCTGGCCCAGTTGGCCGCCGACGAGCGCGAACCCGCGCTGGAGGCGATCTCGGCCAGCCTCACCTCGGCCATGCACACCACGTTCCTCGGACTGGCGGTCCTCGCCCTGGCCGGAGCGGTGGTGACGTTCCTCATCGTCAAGGAACGAGAACTCCGCAAGACCGACTAGACCCATTCCCCATCCTTTCGGGCGAATCCGTCCACCACACCAAAGAATGGAGACACTTCACATGCGATACCGCTATCTGGGAGACACGGGGCTGTCCGTCTCCGAGCTGTGCTACGGCTCGTTCAATTTCGGAGGGAGCGCCAAGTTCCTGGGAGCGCCCGACAGGGACTGGGCCGAGTTCGGCACGGTCGACGACGATGACGTCTTCGCCCTCATCAACACGGCTCTGGACGCCGGGATCAACTTCTTCGACACCGCGGACGTGTACAAGAACGGCATGGGCGAGGAGTTCCTCGGCGCCGCGCTCAAGAAGGTCCGCGACCGGGTCGTGATCGGGACCAAGGGCCGCTGGCGCATCACGGACGACCCCAACGACCTGGGTGCCTCCCGCCACCACCTGTACGCCGCCGTCGAGGCGAGTCTGCGCCGCCTGAACACCGACTACATCGACCTCTACCACATCCACGGGTTCGACCCCCGGACCTCCCTGGACGAGACCCTGCGCGCCCTGGACGACCTGATCCGGGCGGGCAAGATCCGCTACATCGGTGTGTCCAACTTCGCCGCCTGGCATCTGATGAAGGCGCTGTCGGTCTCCGAGCTGCGCGGCCTGTCCCGGTTCGTCTGCTACCAGGGCTACTACAACCTGGCCGCTCGCGACCTGGAGCGGGAGATCGTGCCGCTGGCCGTGGACCAGAAGGTCGGCATCACCGCCTGGAGCCCGCTCGCGGGCGGTTTCCTCACCGGTAAGTACAAGCGCGGTGAGCGCCCCGAGGGCAGCCGCCTGGCGAACGCCACCGCGGCCGAGTCCGCCCCGCTCACCGACGAGGAGCAGGCGCACGACATCGTCGACGCGCTTCGGGAGATCGCCGAGAAGCGGGACGCGAGCATCGCCCAGGCCGCCGTGAACTGGCTGCTGGCCAAGCCCGGCGTCACCTCGGCCGTCATCGGCGCGAGCAAGCCGCACCAGCTGGAGGACAACCTCAAGGCGATGGAGTGGACGCTCACCGAGGAGGAGGTGGCCCGGCTCGACGAGGTGAGTGAGACGCCGGCTCCCTACCCCTACTGGCACATCCGCACCGTCGGCGCCGACCGCAAGGTCGCCGGGGACGTCTACCCCTAGTCGGTGCCTGTTCCGGGCCCGCCGCTTCGGCTTT
>NZ_ANBC01000184.1 GCF_000341125.1 Nocardiopsis lucentensis DSM 44048
GGCGGCTCCGCGGCGGGCGGGCACCCTCAGCGGCACCGGGGATCGGACCGCCCGTCCGACGGCGGCCGGGGGCGAACCCCCGGTGGGACGCCGCGCACGACCCTGCCCCGTCCACTGCTCCACGCTCCAGGGGAGGCCGCTCCGCCCCAGCGGCCTCCCCGCCTCCCAGGTCCACGAGCAAGAGGAATGTGAGACACACCATGCAGATGCCTACGCAGCGCCTCCTCGACGTCGACACCTCGGTCGACCGAGCCGACGACCCGCGCCTGGACTACGCACGCACCCTCGACCGCGCCTTCGTCCACCGGGAGTCCCTCGCGGAGGTCTTCGTCACCGACACCCAGTCCCTGGGCGGCGACGCCCACGCGGCGGCGGCCCAGCTCCCCCGGTCGCACGCCTACTTCGGTGACCACCTGCTGAGCCCCCGCCTCCACGACCCGGTGCTGCTGCTCGAAGCGTGCCGACAGGTGGGCCTGGCCATCGCCCACTCCCACTACGGGGTGCCGTTCGACCACAAGTTCGTCCTCACCACCCTGGGCGTCAGCATCACCCGGCCGGACCGGATGGTCGTGGGGCCCCTGCCCTGCGCGCTCAAGATGCTCTGCTCGGTCGAGGACAAGCGGGTCAAGGAGGGGCGCGTGGTCGGATACGACTGCCGCTTCCGCCTCTTCGTCGACGGGGCCGAGGTCGGCAGCGCCGTCGTGGGCCTGCGCTTCAAGTCCCCCGAGAGCTACGGCAAACTGCGGCTGAGCAACCGGTCGGGCGCCCCGGTGCCCTCCACCGCGACCTTCGAGTTCGCCGTCGCCGGAGAGGCGCCCGCCCCCTACCTGGTGGGACGGGGCAACAGCGACAACGTGGTGCTGGCCGGACTCGGCACGGACGTGGACGTCACCTCCGCCTCCCTGCGGGTACTGCCGCAGCACCCGAGCATGTTCGACCACGCCCAGGACCACCTCCCGGGCATGGTCCTGGCCGAGGCCGGGCGCCAGCTGGCCCTCAACGCACTCCTCGAGACCAGGGGAGCCTCACCGGCCAAGACCTACCCCGCCGAGATCATCGCGTCCTTCAGCAGTTTCGGAGAGTTGGAACCCCGCACCGACCTCCTCGCCCGCGTCGTACCGGCGGAGGAGGCCGGCACGGACGTCTACTACACCCAGGGCGGGACGGTGGAGTACCCGACCACCTCCGACTCCGCCACCGGCCCGATCCCCGTCGAGGTGGACGTCCGTCAGCGGGACGAGTCGATCTGCCGGCTGGACATCGGACTCGTCCGACTGCCCTCCTGACCCGGACCGACGGTACGAACGCCACTTCCACAGGCAGGAGAGACGCACATGGCCGCCAGCGGCGGAGCGCCCGGTACGGGGGCACGGACACCGAGCATCGCCTTCTTCGACGTGGACGAGACACTCATCTCCCCCAAGAGCATGTTCTCGTTCCTGGAGTTCTACTTCCACAACAGCGCCCGCCCGCCCGGCGCCTACGAACGGGTCGTGGCCGAGCTGCGTGAGGCGGCGGCGCAGGGGGCGCCCCGCCAGGACGTCAACCGCCGCTACTACCGGCTGATGAGGGGCGAGTCCGCCCACCGCCTGCGGGCGATGGGCCGGGAGTGGTTCGCCGCCAGGTCCCTCGAACCGGGTTTCTGGCACTACCCGGTGGTGGAGCGACTGCGCCGACACCGTGCCGCGGGCGATCTGGTCGTCCTGCTGTCGGGGTCCTTCTTCGCCTGCCTGGAGCCGATCCGCGAGACCGTCGGGGCGCACTGGGCCCTCGGCACCCGACCCGCCCTGCGCGGATCCCAGCTCACCGGTGAGGTCCTGGTGCCGATGATCGGCGCCACCAAGGGGACGGCGGCCCGGGCGGCCGCCGCCGTACGCGGGGTCCGCCCCGCCGACTGCACCGCCTACGGCGACCACTCCAGCGACCTGCCGCTGCTGTCGGCTGGGGGGG
>NZ_ANBC01000185.1 GCF_000341125.1 Nocardiopsis lucentensis DSM 44048
GACCCCGTACTCGGCGCGCACGCCGACGCGCACGGGTGGGAGCGCATCAGACTCACCGTCGCCCCCTCGCCGACCGACAGAGCCGCCGTGTAGGCGGAGCGCGCCGTCCCGTCGGGAGGGAATCCGCGGCTTTGGCCGACCGCTCCCCGACAGGGCGAGGCGACCGCCCTGGCCGGGCTCGGGACGGCCCGGCCAGGAGCGTCATCCACAGCCCAGCAAGAAGGAGACAGCACGATGACGATCGCCATCCTCGGTACGGGCTCCTATCTTCCGGCCGAAGTGGTCGGCAACGATCTGATCGCGAGCACGGCCGGTGTGGACGATGAGTGGATCCGCCGTAAGACGGGGATCCGGGAGCGCAGACGCGCCGCGCCGGACC